>NZ_JAUBQM010000024.1:0-71234 GCF_036701245.1 Microcoleus sp. Pol14D4 | reverse complement strand
TGGGAGATTTGACAGGCTCCCGTGACGTTAAAGCCGCATAAGTTAAACGAAAAAAATTTGGGGCTTCAACTTTTCACAACTGATAAAAAAATTCCACCCACATCTGCGGAATGTGGGTTTGAACTCCCCAACGGGTGCGCGTTAGCAGCAGATAATCGTTGGGGGAGCATCTCATATTTGTAAAAACACTTGTTCTGACTCCTTCTTTCTGAGCCTTTCCTGCTGGATCCTGTCTCCTGCCTTCAATTCCTACCTTGGGTGCTTTCATTGAGATGCTCCCTCAGCTTTGTGGGGTATCACTCTTTTTTATGAGCTAGTTTGCGGATACGAGACGATGCTGGTGGCAAATTCAAATATTCATTTTTATCTTCAACAACTGAGGCTCTAGATGCTGGATACTTCTTGCGTTTAGGAGCATGATTCGCAACTGTACCCAAGCATGGTATGCCAAAATTTTCTAATTGAGTGAAAACCTTTTGAACTACGGAAAAGGGAACCTGCTGAATTGCTACAACCATCAATATGCCATCTGTGCGCGCAGCTAAAAAATTCGTATCTTTACTGTCAACGAGCGACGGCGTATCGTAGATAACTAAGTCAAATTTTGCCTGAAGTTCTTCCATTAAATACTGCATCCCAGATGAGGCCAGCCGTCGGGCAGTACCAGGACCAGGGACACCGGCAGTTAATACAAAAAGATTATCTGTTAGATGCGATCGTTGGATAATTTCATTGGGTTCGTTTTTATGGTCGAGCAAGTTGCTCAATCCCTTGACATTAGGCAGTTCCAGCAGCAAGTGCACGCTGGGCGAATGCAAATTCGCGTCTACTAACAGCACTCGCTGACCCGCCAGCGCTGCCACGTGAGCTAAGTTTAAAGCAACGGTAGATTTTCCTTCGCCAACTGTAGCCGAACCAACTGCCAAAGAGCTAATCGTTCGATTGGAAGAAAGAAAGCGGATATTAGTATAAAGAGAGTCAAAAGCTTCTATAAATTCCGCAGCATTTTTCTTATTACCCTCTTTTCCTTCCAGATAAGCATAGGCATTAGCAATAGAAGGCGGCAATTTTCTAGCATTTTTGTCCAGAGGAATTGCTCCCAATAAAGGTGCTTCAACCGCATCTTTAACGTCATCAGCACAGTAGAAAATATTGCGGAACTTTTCAATAAGGATAGCAGCTCCCAGACCCAAAACTAGCGCTCCCACAACTGCCATCATTAATTTGTTTTTAGCTTTCGAGGCAACTGTAATCAGGTTGCCCTTCTCATCTCGCGGTATGCCTGGTTCAGAAATTATTTCCCAAGGTACTTGGCTTTGAGCTGCTTGGACGCGCAGAGTTTCCCGCTGACTTAAAAGTTGATCGCGGGTGCGGGCGGCTACTTCTAATTGCTGTTGCAGTTCGTTGTAGCGGCGGGCTATGGTGGGGAATTCTGTTGCTTGTCGGTTTAAATTATTTTTAGTTTGGGTGATTGCTTGAAGGCGAGCTTCTAAGACTTCAACTTGGTTAGCAGTATCAACCAATTGTTTAATCAAGCCTATGCGAATAGAATTTTGAAAATTTTGAACTTTAGAATTAGCTTGAGTGCCGACTAAATTTTGCCCCAAAATTCGCTCAGTTTGCTGGTTGAGCAAAGCTACTAAATTTGCCCGCTTGCGCTCTAAAGCTTCCACTATAGGGTTAGCAGATTTAAAACGAGCTGTTTCTACAGCAATCTGACCTTCTACTTCCTTAACCTTGGTCAGCAACTCTTTATATTGAGGCTCTTCGCTTAAAGCTGAAGCGGCAATAGCTTCATTTGGTGTAAAATCTAATTGTTTTTGCAAGTTAGCGTACAGCGTTTTCTGTTCTTGCAGTAGCCTTTGAGTTTCTAACTCTAAAGTTTCTACGGCACGAACTTGCTGGATTAATTGCGCGCCTTGTTCTTGAGGATTGGTAATCTTTTGCTTCTCCTGTATCACCTGTAACTCCGATTTCAGGCTGTTTACGCGCTTATTGAGTCCCGGAAGCTGGTCTTCAATAAATTTAACACCTTCACCAATCCGAGTCTTGCGTTCATCAAGACTGTACTTTAAATATTTCTTTTTAGTTTCTTGTAAAACGAACTCAATTAATTTAGGGTCATCCCCCATGAAGCGAACTTGCAAAATTTTAGTGAGCGTCATCTGATCTTCTCCCATCCGCAAAACAATTAATTCTTTTTCAAGAATTTTTTCTGTAACTTTTGGATATCGTTTTTGGACTTGTTTTGCAATAGCAGAAAGCATCTGAGGACTCTTGAGAATTTCAAGTTGAGTTGCGTAGTCCAAACTAAAAAAATCTCGATTAGGTACTCCTCCCCCCTCGCTGCGATTGGCTAGGGCAGCGGGGTCAGCAATTCTTGCCTCCGTTGTCACGGGTTCCACTAGCATCCGAAAATCGCCTTGATATGTTTTCTTGCCTCCCTGGATCTGATAAACAGCTCCAGCGCCCACGAGACCTATAATCCCAATAATGATGAGGGCTTGTCGCTGAAAAGTCCTCAACAACGGTTTAACATTCAATCCTTTCTGAGGCTGCGCGCTTAACTCTTCTCCCTCGTCAACGGAAAATTGCTGCACCTGTCGGCTCTGGTTGCTAATGGGTACGATATGAGCGTCCTGTTCTCTTTCCATGTTGACCTCTTGGATATTGTGTGGGTAAAATCAGCTTTCTTCTGCGAGCCTTCGGGTTGATACTTTGAGCATTTGCTTAAGGATATCACACGAAATTATTGGTTGGTCGAGCCCACTTCCTTCTAATAGTTCTCACTCTTTTCACATAGTATACAAAAATAACTAAATCCCTATGCTATGCCCGCGGCAAAAGTTCTTTTACAACTGCTGGATAGTTATATCAGACTGCATTTGAGTCTGCTGCGTTGTGCTTGTATTTAGGGTTTCCGGGCGAGGAAGCCAACTTTTTCAGGTGTCGCTCAGCTTCGCGACAGGGAACTCAATAACTTTACTAAACTTTTACAATTGACCGTAACACCTGAGCCGCCGCTTGCGCTGGTATTGGTTTTTCTTCTATGCCATTTTTCGGTTCGCAGTCAACTGCAGAAGCATATGTTAACTTACTACTTAACTGACAGGCTAAAACGTTTGGCATTTTCTATGTAGATATAATTAGTAACATTCAGCAAATTTTTGGAACGGCAACTATTCGAATCAATTTCCGAGAAAAATCTGTCTCTTCTCTTACATTATAAACTTTTTGAGTAGCTGGGTGACTGTTGAAGTTGATCGGCTTACTCATCGTCCTCCTTATATCACACACTACTCTCAATAGTGTGCAACCGACATAAAATTTAATAATTTGTTTTTTCAGGATTGATCGACATCTCGAACAACTCAAGCCTGGTGGGTTTGTCTACCGGGGCAGATGGCGTGGCGCGATTTATGTATTTTCGTAAAAAAACTAGATTTCTGCGTTCCGGGACTCTTCCTAAAACTATCGCTTTGATTCGTCTTCCGAGCAAGCTATAGCAATCCTTTCGGTAAACGCGCAACGGGCTTTTTTTTGAATTAACCGATGCCATAAGAAGATGACACATTGTTAAAGAAAAAAAAGAGTTCGCACAGGATGGGAGGATTGCTATTGATCTTGATCGGATTAGCTATCGGTAGTTATTGTTTTTTGATTTGACTAATTACCAACTACTCCTTATTAGCGCTTACTGATTTTGTGCTTTTCTTTCTCGCAGTTTCAACAAAATTTCTGCATGAACTTCGCGGGTTATAGGATAAAAATATGTAAGAATCATGCCAGCAATTAAAGCAATTGTGGGCAGCGGCCCGATCGCAACTCGAATCGCAAACAGTGCAGACTCTGGCTGTACGGGTGCCGGCTGTCCCGGAACTGTAGAGAGAAATCCAGCTCCTTCTAATGCTTGGCCTACCAACCACAAACCCACTGCTAATCCGATTTTTTGCAGCAGTACCATGAATGAATAGAAAATACCTTCGCGTCTTTCTCCAGTCTGAAGTTCGTCGAGTTCGATCACATCCGGTATCATCGACCAAGGTATTAGATAAGCTGTGGAAACTCCTACACCTGCCATGACTGCTAGCAGGTACATCTGCAATACTTGTCCTGGTTGGAGGAAAAACAGTCCAGCTTGGGCAATAATCCACAAACTCATGCCCATAAAATATACGGCTTTTTTGCCGTATCTTTCGCTGACTTTACTCCAAACAAATAGCATGATTAATGCAGTGCCTTGAACTGCGATCGCAACCAAGCTAAAAACGTACTGTGGCTGTTGCATCCAGTTAACAACAAAGTAGGGAATAATAGTAGCCGTCAACTGCACTCCCAGCCAAGAAAAAAGATAAATTCCAATGACGTACAAAAAAGGGCGATTGCTAAATGCAATCTGCAACTGTTCTTTTAGTGGCAAGGATGTAGAATTATCTAGTTCGGCGTTTTCTAATAGTTGGGCTGCGACGTGCTTGCGAGTTCCCAAAACGCACCAGTACAAAGGCAAGACAGAGATAACTGCACAGATTGCGCCTAATACTAAATATTGTTGATTCGGGTCCTTTTCAAATACACGAAAGATAATTAGAGCTAAGATTAATGAAAAGATGCTGCCGCCAATGGAGAAAGCAAAGCGAAAACTATTAAGGCTAGTGCGTTCGTTGTAGTCTTGAGTAAGTTCTGGAGTCAGGGCAGTGTAGGGAAGATTGACAGCCGTGTAGGCGGTGTTGAACAAAATGCTGATCGCAACATAGTACCAAAATAACACTGTGCGATCCGTGCTAGGTACAATCCACTGCAATAAGAAGAATATGCCGAAGGGAATGCCACCATATACGATCCAAGGATATCGGCGACCCCAAGGGTGAGAAGTGCGATCGCTCAAAACCCCCACAATCGGGTCGTTTATGGCATCCCAAACCTTGCCTATCACCAAAATATTGCTAGCTAAGCCAGCAGGTAAACCAGCGACATTGGTAAAGAAAACTAGCAGGTAAAATGCCAAAACATTAGCGGTAATTGCCGGGCCGAGATCGCCTGCACCGTAAGCTAATTTTGTCGAGAGGCTGAGTTTTGGTGTTCTGGGGTTGTCGGCGGCTGGTTGAGGCGGGGAAATGTTGCTCATAAACTTTGATTTCGGGATTTTTTGGCAGTCACAGTCTTTCCAGTAGGAGTATAACTCGCGCTACGCCCTAATACTAAGTTTTTTGTAGCGATCGGGACAAGCTTGAAGATTTGGTAATTGATAATTGGTAATTGGTAATTGATAGGTTGGTGGGGACAGGTTTACGAGATTATTGGTCTTAGGCAATTATTCTTGGTAAAACCTGCCCCTACTTAAGGAAACAGTTGCGAAATCTGAACTTCTATTTCTGGAAATGCCAGCATTGACAAAACATCATCTTCATTAAATACTGTTTCTTGTCGGTAGTCTGCCTCGCCCGGTTCGCGAAAAACATAAACTTGTCGCGTGTTAATATCAAGTATCCAATAATCAGTAATTCCCGCCTTAGCATAAGCCGGTGCTTTTCGCTTGCGGTCTGTTTCTAAGGTGGTATCAGCTATTTCTACTAATAAGAAAATGTTGGCGGGTGCGGGATGAAAATCTTGGTACAGCCGAGGGTCGATTTGCACTACAGCAATATCCGGTTCTGGTTCTGAATTATAGCTTAGAGCGATCGGGTCTTGGATGCGAATTAAAGCAAGTCCTGCCAGCAGATTTCTGAGATAGTCGGCTGCACAGAGATTAGTTGCTGCGTGGGGAGGATTTTTTGCACTCATTGAAATAATTTGCCCGTCAATTAATTCGACTCGTTCATCGGGATTGAGAATGCCTGTTTCGGTCATGCGGCGATATTCCTCTACAGTCCACAAGCGTAAATCTGTTACAGTCATGGCACAATTTCCTTGGGCGATATTATCTATTCACATTCTAGTTTTTCTTAAATTACTCGGTCAACAATCTCGATTTAGCTGTAATTGCTCCCACACACCACAAAATGGCATTGACAATTTCCGATCGCTGAATATTTTCTGCGTCTAAAAAACTTGCAAACTCTTCCTCAATATTCAAATGGTCTGCAAAATCATAAAGTATGCGCTTGTATTCAGTTGGCATCGGTATTAATGTAGCTTTCACTAAATCGAAAAGCGCGTTCAAAGAGTTGAGGATAGTAGCTGACTCGTCAAAATCTTCGGCATCGAGCAAGTACAGCGTTTCTGCAATGTCGCAAATAGCGTCTATTTGTGTGGGTGGCTTTCCCAGTTCGCTGACATCGATATTGCACAATTGGAGAGCGTTAATCGCTAGTTCTGGACGGGTAAAAAATACAAGTTGACCCCCAGCTACTAAGGGCGGCTCTTGTTCTCCATAGACAATTAGAGTATATAGATTTGGTATTTCGGTGCCGGGGTCGATCCGAAAACCAAACAGCCACAACAATTTTTCTGTAT
Source organism: Microcoleus sp. Pol14D4 (assembly GCF_036701245.1). Lineage (NCBI taxonomy): Bacteria > Bacillati > Cyanobacteriota > Cyanophyceae > Oscillatoriales > Microcoleaceae > Microcoleus > Microcoleus sp. Pol14D4. The sequence continues at coordinate 64,781 of NZ_JAUBQM010000024.1, read as the reverse complement.
TTGGGTTTGCTGTTTGCAGTGTTGTTGGAAAATTGTTTGGTTCTGACATTAATTTTTAATCCTTAAAATACGGTCTTAAACTCGGTTTCTACGCAATTTTTTTGTTTTTGTGATAAATCTAGAGATAAACCGGGTTAATAAGGCAAGAGTGCGTAATCTTTTTCCTATAAATTTTGCTGAATTATGTCGCAGCATTCGGCAACAGTTGCTCTTTTTTCCATTGCTGATACTAGGGCTTCGTAAGCTGATTTGTGGTTTTCGATTAGGGTTTTTGCTCGCAGCAAACCCCAGTTTTGTTTTAGTTGAATCTCGGAACTGGGACGGCGCAGTTGTGTTAAAATTGCACTAATTTTTGTGCGGTCTTCTGCTCCTCCTTGTGCGCTGCCGTAAACAAATTTTTCGGCGACTATTCCGGCCATCCACACGGTGCAGTATTGGTCTAAAAGTTGGGCGGAAAGAGTGCCGCTTTGGAGTTGAGATGCTAATTGTTCGTCTTCAAATCGGACGCCGCCTTGGGCTGTTTGACCTTGTTTAAATGCTTCCCAAGCGTTGAGGGCGTAGCTGGTTACGGGAATTCCCAAGAGGTGGGCGACTAGGAAGTGTCCGGCTTCGTGGTGAAGGATACGATCGCGCTTTTGTTTGGAAGTTCCCCCCAGCCAATCTAATAAAATAGTACCGCCTTGACCTTGCCACTGGAAACTGTCAAGGGTGGCTAGCCCCAACAGGCAAAAAGTGGCGATCGCAGGTACGGCTTCTGGCAAGTTGAATAGGGGCCCCAACAATATTGAAACGGTGATGGCAAAGATAGAAATAGCGATAATATTCAAAGAAGTGTCTTTCATAATGGCGAAGGGCTAACTGGGAATTGGTAATGGGTAATTTGTAATAGGGAATTGGTAATGGGAATTGGTTTTAGAGGTAAACTCAGGTACGATCGCGCGATCGGTTTGGCAGCGTCGGGTCGCTCGCAGCAGCCGGGACTTCCGACAAAAACATCACCTTCCAGTTTGACTGAAAATTGTCCCTCCGAAGCCACCGATATTAAAAAGATATTAAAATAAATCAAAGTCCAGTAAAAGTGTTAGTGGAATCCTTCATGTCAGTTTTGGCAGCGATCGCAGTTTTAGGTATCTTGATTGTCGTTCACGAACTCGGCCACTTCTTGGCGGCGAGACTTCAACACATCCACGTCAACCGCTTCTCCATCGGTTTCGGACCCATCCTCTGGAAGTACCAAGGCCCGGAAACTGAATACGCCCTCCGCGCCTTTCCCCTGGGAGGTTTCGTGGGTTTCCCGGACGACGATCCCGAAAGTACAATTCCCCCAAATGACCCGAATTTGCTCAAAAATCGCCCCGTGCTCGATCGGGCGATCGTCATTAGTGCAGGGGTAATTGCCAACTTAATTTTTGCTTATTTCCTGCTGGTGGTGCAATTGAGCACTGTCGGCGCTGCACAAATGAACTACCTACCGGGAGTTAAAGTCCCGGAAGTCGCCGCAGAAGTCAGTTCGGCCGCCAAACAAGCCGGAATTCAATCGGGCGACGTTGTTCTGTCTGTTGACGGCAAGGAATTGGGCGCTTCCCGCGAAGCAGTCAAATTATTGGTCGCAGCAATCCAAGATCATCCCAACCAACCCCTAGCGTTGGAAATTCAGCGCCAAGAACAAAAATTTGTGGTGACAGTAACTCCTGAAGAGTCGCCCGACGGCAAAGGTCGCATTGGCGTGCAGCTAACTTCTAACGGCACTGTGGTGCGGCAGAGGGCCGGATTTGTAGAGGCGTTTAGCAAGGCCGCCAAAGAATTTGAGCGGATTGTGGTGCTGACGGTTCAAGGTTTCGGGCAGTTACTTAGCAATTTCAGCCAGACTGCCGACAAGTTGTCCGGGCCTGTGGCGATTGTGGCGATTGGTGCAGGGATTGCCAAATCGGATGCTGCGAGTTTGTTTCAATATGCGGTGTTAATTAGCGTCAATTTGGCTGTGATTAATATCTTGCCTTTACCTGCTTTGGACGGCGGTCAGCTAGCTTTTCTGTTAATAGAAGGACTGCGGGGCAAGCCTCTGCCGAACCGCATTCAGGAAAATGTCATGCAGACTGGTTTGGTGTTGTTGCTGGGTTTGGGAGTTTTCTTGATTATTCGCGATACTGCTAATTTGGCTGGGTTTGATTTGCGAAATTTCATGCAATAGTAAATGAAGGCAGAGGGAAGAAGGCAGAAGGAAGAAGGAAGAATTATGTCTAGTTTTTCTTTTTCCTATTTTCCTATTTTTCCTTCTTCTTTTTTTCCTACTCAAGCGAGGCATATCCTCTGGTTATGGGTTCCCCGGTCGTGCCTGGTGGGAACCAGTTAAAAACAAATAACAAATGAGTAATGACTACTGATTACTGACTGATGACTAATGACTACTGACTAATGACTAAAAAGTTAAGTTTAAAACAACGATCGCTCGAAATTCTGATTCGCCTCAAACGCCTCTATCCAGAAGCTCCTTGCACTCTCAACTACGAAACTCCCGTGCAGTTGCTGGTGGCGACGATTCTCTCGGCTCAGTGTACCGACGATCGAGTAAATTTGGTAACGCCGGCTTTGTTTAAGCGTTTCCCCGATGCGGTGGCTTTGGCAAATGCTGATATAGAAGAACTAGAAAGTCTGGTGCGATCGACTGGTTTCTACCGGAATAAGTCTAAAAATATTAAAGGTGCTTGTCAGGCGATCGTCAATAAATTTAACAATCAAGTACCGCAGCGGATGGAACTGCTGCTAGAATTGCCCGGAGTTGCCCGCAAAACGGCTAATGTCGTTCTCGCTCACGCTTTTGGTATTAATATGGGCGTGACCGTAGACACTCACGTCAAACGTTTGAGTCAGCGGTTGGGATTGACCGAACATACCGATCCTACAAGGATCGAGCGGGATTTGATGGTATTGTTGCCGCAGCCGGATTGGGAAAATTGGTCGATTCGGTTGGTTTATCACGGCAGGGCCGTTTGTAATGCGAGAAATCCGGCTTGCAATATTTGTGAACTTGCAGATTTGTGTCCTTCTGCTAATATTACGCACGGGTGCGTCAGTGCCGAGGCTAGCAACTAGCATTAAAATATAGAATCTGAGGCACATTACAATTGCTGAAATGAAGAGTTTATAAATGAACTCGCTCGGTCGCTCGTTTTTTGAGTTTGCTATAATTATTGTCAACAGCTTAATGCTAAGGAAGTAAGTATATGAGTATTGCGATTTCCCTCAGTCCAGAAATAGAGGCACTACTTCGTGAAAAAGCGAATCGGGAAGGACAAGATATTAGCCTTGTTGCTGCCCAATTGCTAACTCGGATATTAGAATGGGAAGCCCGAGACTCTGAAGAAGCTATTGATGGTATTCAGGAGGGGTTAAATGATTTTGAGTTAGGACGATTCCGTTCTTTTGATGAATTTGCTAAATCACAGCGCACCAAGTACAGTTTTCCAACAAACTGATGAGATATCTCATTGAAATTTCTAGCGTTGCAGAAGCACAAGCGGATAGTGCATTCCTGCTATTATCTCAGATGACATCACCAGAGAAAGCAAGGGAGTGGTATGAGGGATTGCTGAAGGCGATCGAGTCTTTATCAGCGATGCCCAAACGCTGTCCTATCGCCAGGGAAAATCAATACTTCAGTAAAGAAATTAGGCAGTTACTTTATGGTAAAGGGCGCAACTCATACCGCATTCTTTTCACTATTGCCGAAAGTGAAGATGTGTCCGCAGTTCGCATCCTCCACATTCGACACGCTGCACAACAAACTCTTGGCGAGAACCAGGAGTAGTTCCTAGGGTGCGTCAGCTCAAATTAGAGCAACGGTCGATCGCAAAATATTAGCTGAGGCACCCTGCAAATGAGATAAGTTGTTATGTGTAAATAAAAATATTTAAAATTAAAGTTATCCAAAAAGACAAAAATATAGTAAAATAGTAGATTGTGATTAATCTAAGGATATCAACAGATTATGGCTAAGAAGAGCATGGTCGAGCGCGAGAAAAAGCGCCAGCGACTCGTAGACAAGTACGCCGACAAGCGGGAAGACCTGAAAGACCAGTTTGACCAAGCTAGCAATCAGATGGACAAAATGGCGATTCACCGCCAACTGCAACAGCTACCCCGCAGCAGTTCGCGGACTCGCTTGCGGAACCGCTGCTGGGCAACTGGACGGCCCAGAGGTTACTATCGTGACTTCGGACTGTCTCGCAACATGATGCGAGAAATGGCTCACGAAGGTCTTTTGCCCGGTGTTGTGAAGTCTAGCTGGTAGCACGAGAAAGAAGGAAGTTCGGCAACGGATTCTGTAACGGATGTAACGGATGTCAGGAAGAAGGAAGGAAGGAAGGAAGGAAGAAGAAAAAAACTCACAATTAATCGGCAGGATTAGGTTTGGGGTTGATTTTTGTTTCAGACTTATGAGTTAAATTTTCCTCCTTCTTGCTTCACTGACCACAGCATTTATCGATGCCGAGACTTTCGAGTAACAAGTCGCTGACGGCATTGGCGATCGCAAATTCGCCGTAGAAGCTTTTAGAAAAATCATAGGCCTGCATTTCGGTGACGATCGCAATTACGAGGCTGCCCAAGTCGTTTTCCCCTTCCATGCGCTGGCGGACATAGATTTGGGCAGCCCTTTTAGCTATTTGCTGGTTGGCTGCTTCTGGGATAAACTCGGAGTCTAGCCATGCCAGCAGCGTTTGTTGGAGCCATTGGCCTTCTTGTTCGGGGTTTTGGGCGGGCGGTAAGGTAATAGGTTCAATGATTTCAGACATGATTATTCCTAATTGCTAATGTTGACTTTGAAAAGTTAACTGAGAAATGACAACTGATAAATATATGCAATATGATATACCGACAATTATACAAGGATATGCCCAAGGCTATTTCTTGATGGCAAATGACGGCGAGGAAAGTTTGGGGTGGTATTCGAGCCGTCAGCGGGCGCTGATTCCCCTGGATGAAAGATTTACCTATCCGAAATCCCTGCGTCGCCAAATCAATCAAAATCGATTTTCGGTGGCTGTGAACCGCGATTTTGGGGCGGTGGTTGAGGGTTGTGCCGATCGCGAAACGACTTGGATTTCTAAGGAACTCAAGAAGATTTACTGGGGTTTGTATGAGGCCGGTTGGGCTTACAGCTTCGAGACTTGGTGCGGCGACGAATTGGCGGGCGGTATTTTAGGATTGTCGATCGGCGGTGCGTTTATTGGGGAGTCGATGTTTTACCGAATTCCCGAGGGTTCTAAGGTGGCGATGGTGAAGTTGGTGGAGAGATTGCGCGATCGATCTTATCTAATTTTCGACGCTCAAATGAACAATCCCCACTTGGAAAGATTCGGCGCTTATTCTATTAAAGAAAAACTGTACAACACTCTTTTGCAAGCAGCTTTGAAGCGCCGCTGCTCGCTATTTTGAATATTTTCTCATTCGGGAAAAGGCAGTACCGTGTCCGACCCCAGTAGCGGCTTCAAACAATAGTATAATTAAGCTGAGATACTTCTCGGAGACAACCACAATGCAAGTCACAACAGAAGAAATAATTTATCCATGCAGCGACGGTCAACCGATGGCAGATAGCACAATTCAATACAAATTAATTGTCACAATCAAAGAAGGTTGCGAGTCGCTGTTGAAAGATGACCCAAACGTGTTTATAGCCGCCGATTTACTGTGGTATCCGGTTGAGGGTAGAACAGATATTTCTCAAGCGCCCGATGTAATGGTGGTATTTGGGAAGCCAAAGGGCGATCGGCGTTCTTACCTACAATTTCGTGAAGATAATATTCCTCCCCAAGTCGTGTTTGAGATTCGCTCTTTCAGCGACAGCCAAATAAAAATGAACAAGAAATTTTCATTTTACAATCGCTACGGAGTTGAGGAGTATTACCTTTATGACCCAGCACAAAATGAGTTGACAGGTTGGCGAAGAATTGAAGGAATGTTAGAAGTAATTGAACCTATGGAGGGCTGGATAAGTCCAAGATTGGGAGTGCGGTTTGAGTTGGGTTCGGAAGGGTTAGAAATTTATCGACCTGATGGACAAAAGTTTCTTTCCTATTCCGAATTAGATGAACAGCGAGAATTAGAGCGACGGCGCGCAGAACAACACTTTCAGCGCGCAGAACAAGAATTTCAGCGTGCCGAAAAAGCTTCGCAGCGGGCAGAACAAGAAGCTCAAAAAGCGGAACGTTTAGCCGCCAAACTGCGCGAATTGAACATCGATCCTGATAGCATCTAAGCTCGATCTAGGAGAATAAACCCGGTTTGTCAAAGAAATCTGGTTTCTGGGGATTGCAGTTATTTACTTTTTTCAGAGCGAAGGGGGATATTTGGTCGATCGCCCCCAGCTCAAATTACTTATACTACAATATATAATACAGATATTCGAGCCAAAATCCTTGGTGCTCAGAAAAATCCTAATCGATACCCCTTGAATGTGCAAAAATATTCAAGCAAACATTAGTAAATTATACAAGGAGAAATTGTTGTGGATTCAAGATATAACCCCCAATCCATAGAAGAAAAATGGCAGCAGACATGGGCTGAGCAAAACTTAGACCAGATGCCAGAAGATACCCAAAAGCCTAAATTTTATGCCTTATCCATGTTCCCCTACCCGTCGGGAAACCTGCACATGGGCCACGTCCGCAACTACACAATCATCGATGTAATTGCCAGACTCAAGCGAATGCAAGGTTATCGCGTATTGAATCCGATGGGATGGGACGCTTTTGGTTTGCCCGCAGAAAATGCAGCTATCGAGCGAGGAATTCCCCCTGCACAATGGACTTATCAAAACATTGCCCAAATGAAAGGCTTATTTCGCCGGCTGGGTATTTCTTTCGACTGGACAAAAGAAGTTACAACTTGTTCTCCCGATTATTATCGGTGGACTCAATGGATTTTCTTGCAATTTTTAGAAGCAGGATTAGCTTATCAAAAAGAAGCGGCAGTTAATTGGGACCCCATAGACCAAACAGTTTTAGCAAACGAACAAGTAGATAACGAAGGTCGTTCCTGGCGTTCCGGTGCCAAAGTCGAGCGCAAATTATTGCGGCAGTGGTTCCTCAAAATTACCGATTACGCCGAACAGTTATTAAACGACTTAGACAAATTGCCAGATTGGCCAGAAAGAGTCAAATTAATGCAAGCCAACTGGATAGGCAAATCAGTCGGCGCTTACTTAGAATTTCCGATTGTCGGCATGGATGAAAAAATCGCCGTTTTCACCACACGTCCCGATACAGTTTACGGTGTCAGTTACGTTGTTTTAGCACCGGAACATCCACTAACTCAGCGCGTAACAACCGAAGATAGAAAAGCGGCCGTAGAAACCTTCATCAAAGAAGTCGCCACCCAAAGCGAGATCGATCGCACAGCCGAAGACAAACCAAAGCGCGGCATCCCCACAGGCGGCAAAGCAATCAACCCTTTCAACGGCGAAGAAATTCCGATTTGGATTGCCGATTATGTGCTGTACGAATACGGCACCGGCGCAGTCATGGGAGTACCCGCCCACGACACGCGAGATTTCAAATTTGCCAATCAATATCAACTGCCAATTAAAGTTGTAATTGTGGATGATGATGAAGTTCCGCTGACCGAAGCTTACACAGAACCAGGAATTATGATTAATTCCGAAAGCTTCAACGGCATGGATTCAATTAAAGGCAAAGCAGCGATTATTCACCATGCCGAAAATTCCGGTTATGGCAAAGCCCGAATCCAATACCGCTTGAGAGATTGGTTGATTTCTAGACAGCGTTACTGGGGCGCTCCGATTCCCGTAATTCACTGTCCCACCTGCGGAACAGTCCCCGTCCCCGCATCGGATTTGCCCGTATTGTTGCCGGAAAATGTAGAATTTACAGGCAAAGGTTCGCCCTTGGCAAAGATGGAAGAATGGGTAAACGTTCCGTGTCCGAGTTGCGGCACTCCGGCGAAGCGGGAAACAGATACGATGGATACTTTTATCGATTCTTCGTGGTATTTCTTGCGCTATCCCGATGCTCAAAATCAAGAGCAAGTCTTCGATACGGCGAAGACAAACGATTGGATGCCTGTCGATCAATATGTCGGCGGCATCGAACACGCAATCTTGCACTTACTGTATTCGCGGTTCTTTACCAAAGTTTTGCGCGATCGGGGTTTGATCGATTGTGACGAACCATTTAAACGCCTGTTAACTCAAGGCATGGTGCAAGCAATGGCATACAAAAACCCCGTTACTGGCAAATACGTTCCCCCAGCAGATATAGACCCCGCAAATCCAAAAGATCCTGAAACTGGTGAAGCTTTAGAAGTCTTCTACGAGAAGATGTCAAAATCAAAATATAACGGCGTTGACCCCTTGCAAGTTATGGGAAAATATGGGGTAGATACGGCGCGGATGTTTATTTTATTCAAAGCGCCGCCAGAGAAGGATTTGGAGTGGGACGACGCTGATGTGGAAGGGCAATTTCGCTTTTTAAATCGCGTTTGGCGGGTGGTTACAGAGTTTGCTGGACGAGTCCCTGCCACCCCCGATCAAGCAGGAGAGAATGCTGAATTAAGCAAAATTGAGAAGGATTTACGGCGGGCGATTCACACTGCAATTAAGGAAGTTAGCGAAGATTTAGAGGGCGATTATCAGTTCAATACTGCTGTTTCTGAAATGATGAAACTCAGCAATGCTTTGAATGATGCTAAGTGTAAAGATTCGCCAATTTATGCAGAAGGAATTAACACTTTGATTCGCTTGTTAGCGCCTTTTGCACCGCATATAGCTGATGAGTTGTGGCACAATACTGGTAACAGTGAATCTGTGCATACGCAAACTTGGCCGGCTGTCGATCCATCTGCATTAGTTACCGATGAAATTACGCTGGTAATTCAAGTTATGGGCAAGACTCGCGGCACAATTCAAGTGCCTTCTGGTGCTGATAAAGCTGCTTTGGAAAAGTTTGCTCGCGAGTCGGAATTAGCCAAGCGTCACTTGGAAGGTAAGGAGATTAAAAAGGTAATTGTGGTGCCTGGAAAGTTGGTTAATTTCGTGGTAGCTGGATAAAGATGAGAAACCCGGTTTCTTGAAGAAACCGGGTTTTTTATACTTGTAGACATATGAAACGGATCTTGAAATCGCTTTTATAAGCAAAACATCCGCCGCTGCGGACTGCAAGAGATGATTTTAATTGTTAGTTTCAAAAAGCAATTGCACGATCGCTCCGCATTCCAATTTTAAGACAGATTGAGCGCTGCCGCCATTAACGGCAATTTCTACCCAACCGTCAGAACCAGTTATGGCAATTAAATCGCCCGGTTCGCTGTCGCTGTAGGTTTTACCGGTGGGGATGCGAATTGCATCAGAACTCTTGCTAATTGTCAATGACCAATTGTTACCTATAATGCAATCATTGGGGATATTAGTAATTAGATTGCCGAAGCGATCGACATATTGAATGCAGCCTGCTGCACCTGTGGCTGTAACGGCACAATTTGGTATCTCTAACTGCACTAAACTTGCAGGGTCGATGCACTCCCCCAACTCTTCCAAAGCCACCCCGTTCGCCAAGTGAGCGCCCGCTGCAGCGAAAATATCGCGACCGTGGAAAGTGCTGCTGGGTTGAGGTGTGCGCCAGTATTTGGGGTTGGTGAGTTCGACAGCGGATCTCGCACTTTCCCGACTCAACACCCCGCTAAACAACCCGTTATCCGGCCCGACAAGAAAGCAATTAGCACATTTAATCGCAACCCCGCGTCTCTTGCTTCCCACCCCCGGATCGACGACAGCAACGTGTACGGTTTCCGGCGGAAAATAAGCAAAAGCAGTCATCAAACAAAACCTCGCCGCCGCAATATTTTGAGAGGGTATTTGGTGCGTAATGTCAATGACTTTTAACTGCTGGTTAATTTGGGCGATCGCACCCTTCATCACTCCCACATAAACATCGCTTAATCCAAAATCCGTCAGCAGAGTTATAATTCTATTTTTAGACATATATCCACAGGTAAGAATATGGTAGCGCAGTGGGAAAACTTTTTGCAAAACTTGGGAGAATGGCACGGTTCTTTTACCCAGTTATCGCCGCGAGGAGAGGTACTTCAAGATACTCCTAGCATTATTTCTCTCGAAGGTTTCAATGACAACAAAACAGTGCGATTGAAACTGCGTCGGTTTTCCCCAAATCCTAGCGGTGTCGGCGAACCGGAAGTCAGCGAACTTGTTCGAGAATATCAAAGTTTGGGACGAGATATCCTATTTTTTGAGAATGGAGCTTTTTGTCAAGGTACTATTCAATTAGCGCCTTATTCTGAGTGCGGTGCCGAGTTTGGTTTTATCTACAATTATCGTCGGTTGCGCTTCCCTCTGACATACAATACCGACGGCAATTTATCAAAACTTATCTTAATTCGGGAAAAGCAGCTTGATAAAAATGTCCCCGAACGTCCGCCTTTAACTGTTGACGAGTTGCTGGGAGAGTGGCAGGGCGAGGCCGTGACAATGTATCCTGATTCGCGTTCTCCTGATACCTATTCTACCAATTTACAATTGCATTTGGATGGAGCCGATCGCCTAGTGCACAAAATCACTTTTGGCAGTAATGCTAGTGTTATCACTTCTAGCGCCAGCATTGACGGTTCAGTTCTGCACTTTAACGAAGGTACTTCGCCCGTGCAAGTTATTCTGCTTCCTGACGGCGGTTCTTGCACTTTACCTGTCAAGATTGAATCCAGAAAACCTATATTTTTCGAGGCTGGTTGGTTGGTAGAACCTGACTTGCGGTTTCGGATGATTCGCAGTTACAATGAGCGGGGTGAATGGGTAAGTTTGACTTTAGTGACTGAACGCAAAATTAGTCATTAATTAGTATGGCCTGGTTCACCAATCCTCTTTAATTTAAACCAAAAATCTACATAAACCCGCCCCCATTTATAGTGGACGAAAGTTTATGTAGCAGCGCATTTTATTCGCCGGATTTTGTTTCCTGGGTTTGCGATTGAATCACCGCACTCCAGTCATCATTATTAACAGCCGCTTCCAAATCCTTAGCGCGTTCGCCGTCACTTTGGACTGCGGTTTCTAACTCTTTGGTAAGACTGGAATCTGCCATTGCTTTCCGCAATTTCAGCTTCTTTTCCTCATAAGCTTTTTGTTCCTCCGCAGACATTGCCGATCGCGCCGCTTGACCTACTGTACTCGCCCACATTTCGCTTTCCGCACCGTTTCCAGGCGGAATACTGCCAATTTCTGCTATCCAAGCATCCCGCAAACTTTCCATTTCTTCCCGCTTCGGGAATTTGAAAGTTTGCACGCGCAGGAAAGCACAATTTTCTGCGCCATTTTGGGCGATGTGACCGTTGATTGAAAGCAGGATATTTCGCGAATAACCGATAAACTGAGTGTTGCGGGAAGTGTCCATTACAGCGTAAACGCCGGCGACTTTCGCGTTAGTTGCCAAATCGCGCCATGTATCGATCGACATTACTTGCGTGCCGTCATTTTCTAATGCCGGAGTTGCAGCAACGGCGCTATGTTCTGAGTCGGAACTGTATAAAAAGTTGTGCAGTCCTTCATGGGCAACAGGTACGTTTTGATGTTCAATTGCTACGTCTCGATCGGCATTCACTTGATTAGCTTCCATAAAACCCAATTCCTCAAAAAATGTCAAATTTACTCATTCAATCCCACTTTCAGGGGCGGGCTTTCCGGCCCACCCCACAATAAAGTTCTGTTTGTGGAACAGGCCGAAAAGCCTGTTCTATTGTTTTTTTTGCCCTTATATACTTAACTTGCGGCAATTTGTTGCAATTCCTCGTCAGTCAATTTAACTTCGAGCGCCCCCACAGAGTCCTCAATACTCGATACTTTGGTCGCACCGGGAATCGGAACGATGCAGGGCGATTGAGCCATTAACCAAGCTAATACTATACAGTAAACTGAAACGTTTTTTTCTGCGGCTAATTTGGCGATCGCGGGTATATCTTGCAAGCTGGTGACGCGGCGGCTTCCTCCCAAAGGACTCCAGGGAAAAAATGTCAGTTTTTCGGTTTCGCAATATTCCAGAACGCCGTCTGATTCCGGCTGTCTGTGCCACGGATTGTACTGATTCTGCACCGAGACAATTTCTACTGTATCGCGGGCGCGTTTGATCTGCTCTACAGAAAAGTTGGACACTCCAATAAATCGAATCATTCCTGCTTCTACTGCTTCTTTTGCGGGTGCTAGGGCTGCTTCGATGGTATAAGCGGGATCGGGCGAGTGATATTGCCAAAGGTCGATCGGTTTCTCGCCGCCCAACGCTTCAAAGCTTTCGCGAATTGTCTGGCGCAAATGATGGGGATTGCCGTTGCGCGTCCATGCACCTTGAGGCCGCATTAAGCCGCCTTTAGTGGCGACAGTAACCGCCCGAGTATCTCCGGTGTACTGTTCCAAAGCTTTGGCAATGAGTTGTTCGTTGTGGTGTTTGTCGGATTCATCTTGGCAGTAGGAATCTGCGGTGTCAATTAGGGTGACACCCAAATCGAGGGCGCGGTGAATTACCGAAATTGATTGCGATTCGGGCGGCCGGCCGCTTAAGGACATTGGCATACCTCCAAGACCGATCGCGCTGATAGTAAAATTACTGTTACCCAGTTTTTTTCTTTTCATTGGTTTGCCTTCGTTTGCGTGGTTTATTTCCAGTTTACCTTTCAAGGATAAGTTGAAGTCTTAAATCTATTTAACTATCTAAGTAAGTAGAAAAACAAATTTAGATACGCTGTTGGGCTTTTAAAATGTATATTTCAATTCCCTCTTACCCACGTGTCAAATCTTCTCCTTCTCAAACATAATAGACAATCTAGATGTGCAGCAGCTTACCTACCTACTTAACTAGCTGGAAGCGCTGGTGTAAAAGCGGAGTGCAAATTGCCAGAAGTAGCGGGAGAAAAATAACAGCCCGATCGCCAATATTCCCGCCCCTGCGATCCAAACGATTTCACCTCTCCCCAGCATGGCTTCTGCTGGCACAGTCGTCAAGAAGGCAACGGGAACTACGAAAGTGAAGAAAAATCGATAAGCAGCGGGATAAGCTGCCATTGGAAATCTACCCGCTTCTAACAATCCTCTGAGGACTTCGGTAACATTGTAAATTTTGACAAACCAAATGCTGGTGGCCCCTAACATAAACCATATACTGTAAAGAGTAATAGTTCCGAATAACAGCGGTATTGCTGTTAAAAAATAGTTGCCGATTTCTAGTCCCAACTTGTTAGCAGCATACAGCAGCAATACCGTGCCGAAGATTAAATCTGGGATTCCCCAAGGCGAAACTGTGTTTACAGATAGCCAAAATTGGGAACTGATGGGTTTGAGGAGTACGAAATCGAGAGTACCTTGCTGGACTCGATCGACAATGCGGCTGAGATTAGGTGCTAGAAAGGTTGACGAAAACCCCTGCAAAATCGTGAAAATACCGAGTACAACTAAAGCCTCTTCCCATGAATAGCCGGCAAACGTGTAGTCGGTACGGTAAAACAAAAACAGCCCAAACAAGCTGCCCGCAAGATTTCCGAGGCTGCTGAGGGTCGCGAGGACAAAGTTGATTCGGTATTCTAGTTCCGCTGCGATCGCCGCACCCCAGAACAATTTCAGTACGTGCAAATATCGTCCCATGTTTGTCGCCATTTTTTGCCCTCTAAATACTTAAATTCCCATATTTTAAAGGTTGTGTGAAGTTAACTGCTGTATGGGCTGCTTATTTAACTATAATTTTAAATTATTAATACCGCTTATTTAAGGAGTTTTAATCCCAAAAATTATTAAGTTATTTAACAAAATTTAAACAAAAATTACAAATATTAATTTAAGTCAAGATTAAACCCAAAAATTTTGGCAATTATTAAGCATGATTCATGTTTTAACACAAAGAAGCGCTTGATTGATTGGAAATACTAATATGTTACAACTCTTAAAATTATAAATATTTCAAAAACATCTAGCCATACTCAAAGGGAACACTTAGGATGGGGCATACGTACTTAAAAGCAATACGTAATCATCAATGCGTAATTATACGTACAAAAAAGGGTGCGAGAAATTGACTTAACTAACAACACGTAAGGAAAAAAGACATGGATGCTTTAACATTATCGAGACTGGGCGTCAAGCACACCAAGAGTGCAGTGGCCGAATCGCTGCGGATCAATACAGGATACGACGTGACGAGCCCAGTAACTTTTTACGGAATCGTCAATGAGCGTTGCAATGTTAAATGCCGCCAGTGCGAATATTGGCGGCTTAAAGAATATAAAGACGAAATGACGATTGAAGAATGGCAAAATGCCCTCTTGAGCGTCAAAGAATTTGTGGGCGAATTTTCAATCAACTTTAGTGGCGGCGAACCTTATATTAAAAAAGGTTTTCTAGACTTGCTGGCCTTTGCGAATAAAAATGGCATTCACGCCGGCGTCACCACCAACGGCTATTGCATGACCCGGGAAAATGCAGCCAAAACTGTAGCTGCTCGTCCTTTTAATGTGAATATCTCCGTTGACGGGCCGAATGCAGAACTGCACGATTATTTGCGCGGTCAACCGGGATTGTTTGACAGACTTTCTAAAGGAATCGGTTATCTGCGCGAAGAACAAGAAAAACAGAACGTCCTGTTTCCGATCAACATCAAACCGACAATGAACCGACTCAATTTCCGCCACCTCCCGGAAATAGTCACTTGGGCTCAGGGAATTGGGGCGACGACGGTGAACTTCCAACCAGTCAACCGCTGGACGCCAGAAACATACGAGGAATTGTGGATTGAAAAAGAAGACATTCAGGAATTTTCACAGGTAATCGAGCGCCTAATTCAAATGAAGCATAACGGTGCTCCGATTATGAACAGCGATGAAGTGTTGCGATTGATGATTCCTCACTTTGCGGAAGAAAAAGCTCCTGATTCAACTCGTCCTTGCCGCGTTGGACTGCGGAATTACTGGATTGATACCCGCGGCGATGTGAAATTGTGCGATGAGTTTCCCGTAATTGGTAATGTGAAAAACGCCAGCGCCCGCGAGATTTGGTACGGCGAAAAAGCTCAGGCAGTTCGCCGCGATACTTTGAATTGCGGCAAGCTTTGTCTGATTACTTGTGTCTCGCAAAAAACGATTTTGGATAAGGTGAAAATGGGGATGAAATTATTGAAAAATTGAGGTTTGAGCAGTGTTAATATTGCTTGTCTTAATGGTGACCGGGTTTGAGCAGAAACCCGGTTTTTTGTTTGATGAACTGTATTGCCGTTCGGTTTTGCTGCGGGACAGGGCAATGCCGTTTCCTTACGAATACACTGTTTTGTAAGTCCTAGGGTAGGCGAAGGTGAAAAATGATTGCACGGCAGCCATTTACTATTGACAGTCACGCACCGCTTTACCTGGGCAATATTTTTCTTACCAGTGGCAGGATTCTGGGGGATATTTTTATCGCCAGTGGCAGGATACCCCGTATCAGCAGGCCGAATATTAAACCGCAAAACAAATTCCATATAATCGTCGCCGTGAAGGGATGAAGGGGGAGGGAAAAATCGGGTTGCCATTTAAGGGGTGTATCTTTGATTAGGGGATAGCTGGTCTAAAAGATTTGTCCGCCTCCGATCGCAGTTCCGACAAAAAAAGATGATATTCTCAAGTTGGCTAGATCGCTTTTTCTCTTTGTTTTTGTTCTTCCTGCAGATTTCCATTTGTTCTTGAGCGCACTCTTCCTGCTCTTGTTCCTTTTGCTTGTATAATTCTATTTGTTCGCATCGCGCTGACGTTCCTTCTCTTCCTGTTCCCGTTTCAATTCCACCTATTCTATTTCACCCCTCCCACGAATTGTGGATATTGTCTGCTAGAACAAATCTTGATGGGCAAGCAGGTAGTTTAAGTATTTTTAACTTAGATTTGATATTTCCGCGATCGCAAACTCAGGAACTTCGGCAAAAACACAAGTTGCCGCCTTCAATGGAAAAACTTTGGATTTTAGGATAACTTTCGATATAATAATTTTCCGCATTAATATCAACAGTATTGCTGTATCCTCGCAACTACGGCAATTCTTTAGCACAATCAAATACTTGGCTTCGGATTTCAACTAACAATCGCTTTAACTTCGCGAGTTAAGTTTCTCGATTTGGTTCCGCTTATATTTGAGTGAATTATGGCAGCTTTCTTTCTAATTAGCTGGCTATTTGCTGGTCTCGGCGATCGACCTTTCCATACCAAAAAGGGGCTCGCCTGCGCGTTGAGAAAAAGACATAAAGTGCGCTCGACCTTTCCAGACCAAAAAGGCGATCGCACTCACACTCTAAACCAAATATCGCCCCTCTCATTCCACTCAGGGCGATCGCCCCATCACCTATAATTTTAATTAACATCCTGTCCCTCCCTTAAGCAGGGCTGGGGAGACAGGATGAAAGGGGAAACGAGGCTTAAAGCGATCGATAAACGCGATAGTTAATTTCAGGGAAAATATTATCAATCTCCTCAACCTTCTCCAACCAACCCGAATCAACTTTCCCTTCTTTCACTTCATCGTAAAGCTTGTGAAAGCGCATTAAGTGCGATCGAGTCCGCCGCACTGCATAGGGCACCATCGTTCCTGTACGCATGATAAATGCCCAGTCAGAAGATTGAGCTAGCAGCACTTCCCGCGCGGCTTGGTTCAAAGCCCGCCACTGCAACTCATCCGCAGGTTCCATGCTTCCCAACTCAATCATCCGTTCCGCAGCTTTGTGCAAGTGCGGGTAAATCCAAGCATTGGTATCGTTGAGCCAATATTCGTGGAAACCCCGGAAACCCCAGCTAGACTGAGACGGGCGGCACACTTGCTGAGTCGGATTTCCCCGCAAATAATCGGCTAAGTGCGTCATATCGTAGGTATTTTGGTCGTACCAACTCTTGCGGAACAGGTAATCTAAGAACCAAGGCCCTTCGTACCACCAGTGACCGAAAAGTTCGGCGTCGTAAGGCGAAACAATAATCGGCGGACGCTGCATAATGCCGTTGAGGTGTTCGACTTGGCGTTCCCGGTTGAAAGCAAAGTTGCTGGCGTGTTCGGCTGCTTTTTCCCTTGCCCAGTAAGGATCGTACAACTGTTTATCGCCTAAACCCAATCCGCGACCGGTGATTTTGTGATATTTAATCCCGGTATTTTTCCGCTGGCCGTTGGGCATGATGTAGGGCTTAATGTAATCGTAGTCAGCTTCCCAGCCCAAATCTTTGTAGAATTCGCGGTATTCGGCCGCGCCTGGATAGCCGACTTCGGAAGACCAAACCTGCTGCGAGGATTCGTGATCTCGGCCGAAGGCTGCGACTCCGCATTCGGTGAAAATTGGGGCGTAGCTGCCGTAGCGGGGACGCGGGCGGGCGTAGAGGATGCCGTGACCGTCTGTGAGAAAGTAGCGGAGGCCTGCGTCGGCTAACATCCGTTCTAAGCCTTCATAGTAGGCGCATTCGGGCAGCCAAATGCCTTTTGGTCGGCGGCCGAAGTTTGCTTCGTAGTTGTCGCAAGCTACTTGAATTTGTGCCCAAACTGCTTCGGGGTACATTTTCATCAGCGGTAGGTAGCCGTGGGTGGCGCCGCAGGTGATGATTTCGAGGTTGTTGGTATCTTGGTGTTCTTTGAAGGCTTTGACTAAATCTCGATCGTACTTTTCCCAAAAGTTGCGGACTTGAGAGAAATGGGCGGCGTAATGTTCTGCCAAATAGCGGAGGTGACCGTTGCCACTATTGTGTTCGATTTCGAGATCCGCTAACTCTTCGAGTTTAGCCAAGTGGTCGTCGAAACGGTCTTGCAGCAAGGGGTCGCGCAGCATTGCCACCAAGGGCGGTGTCATGCTCATGGTAATTTTAAAGTCGATGCCGTCCCGCTTGAGCCCTTCAAAGACTTGCAGCAGGGGAATGTAGGTTTCCGCGATCGCCTCAAACAGCCATTCTTCTTCTAAAACGTAGTCGCTTTCGGGGTGGCGGACAAAAGGCAAGTGGGCGTGGAGAACGAGTGCGAGGTAGCCAATAGTCATAAAAAAATTCGGTAAGTGGGAAACGAGCGTGTCTTTAGACCTGAGACGGAAACGGCTAGGCGGTTTTAACCGCCGTGAATCTTTCCATTACACGGGGATTGCTAGATGGGAGTGTACTTTTGTAATGTACTTTCAGTGGGACAATTACCACATCCAAAGTCGCAACCGGCGATCGCATAATGTTCGCTCCTTTATGAGCCTCTATGAGAGGGGTAATGTTAGCTTGCGCCTTCGTTAACAGCCGGTACTATATCTAGGAAACTGATTGTCGGGTAAGGTTCGAGCGTTGCCACTCTCCCCTCCCCTAAGAACCGTACATGAGACTTTCGCACTCATACGGCTCAAGCCTTACTTCAAGCGAGATTTGACTTGGGTTTTGTGTATCTGCTTATGACACGAAGAGTGCAGGTGCAGAAGATTTTCCATGTCGTCAGTTCCACCTTCTGCCACAGATACTATGTGATGGGTTTCGATTTCCTCTCCGTTGAATAAGAGTTCGCCACATTCTGGACATTTCCAGTTCTGGTTTTCTGCTATCTTATATAGCTTGGAGCCTTTTTCAAAGCGAGATTTACCATACTTCTGGTGGCGCTTTTCCCAGTATCCTTTTAGTGAGGGGTCATCGGGACTTGCGTCACCTTTGACCTTTATATGGCGTTCAATGGCTGTATATGCTATCTGGTAAAGGACAAGTTCTTTATCCTTCCCTCGGCGGTCGCTTGTTGTGCAGGCGAACATCCATTTATTGCCTTTAATGGTTTTGAAGTAGCGCTTTCTTACCCATTTAGTGCCTTTGTTGGGGTGTCTACGCTTTGCCCAACGCCAAAGGTATTGCCATACTCGGTATGAGATATAGCAGAAGGTTTCTTTGCTTACTACACCTTTATAGTAGTTCGCAAAACCCCTGAGAATTGGATTGAGCTTTTTAATTAGAACTTCCTGTTCTACACCATTCAGGTTTTTGATTTCCTCACCAATTCGTTTACAGAAGGCTAACACCTTCCTTTTGGACGGTTTGATTAGGAGTTTTCCATCGTAGTGCCGGGAGTTGAACCCCAGGAAGTCGAAGCCATCTTCCATTGACGTAATGACCGTCTTCTCTGCACTGAGTTCAAGACCTCGTTCAGACATCCATGCTTGAATTAGGTTCTGGGCAGTTTCGAGACTGTATTTGTCTCTAGCCGTAACGATGAAGTCATCGGCGTATCGTACCACTCCAAGCTTCGGATTGGTGGCTTTTATAAAACTTTCTAAGCCATGCAAACCGATGTTGGCAAGTAACGGCGAAATAACGCCGCCCTGTGGTGTGCCTAGTTCTGTCGGGTTAATTTTACCTTGGAACACAAAACCCGCTTTTAACCATCCTTTGATGAGTTCTATCTTTGGAAAATTGCTCACCATAGTCAGGATGGATTCATGGGCGATGTTGTCGAAGAATCCCTTGATGTCAGCCTCTAGAATCCAAGTGTCACCGCCTCTATATCCAATTCTTATCCTGTTGAAGCATTGGGCTATAGCATCATGACAGCTTCTTCCCGGTCGGAAACCATACGAGTGTTCCTCGAATACGGCTTCCCATTCGGGTTCTAGTGCGTTCTTTACTATTGCCTGTTCGATTCTGTCGCGCACGGTCGGGATGCCGAGCGGTCGTTTCTTTCTGTTAGGTTTTGGTATCTCCACCCTACGAGTTGGTTGGAGGTTGCCCCCATCCCAATTATTTACCAGAATCACCCTTTGCTTTGGGGTATTGACTACTTCTTTGTCAATTCCTGCCGTTGCTTTACCTTGATTGGTCTGGGTGATACGTCGAACTGACAGCAATAAGTTGGCGTAGCTTCGTAACATTAACTTCTGCAAGCTTCGTATCTTACGGAAGTCACCAAGTTTTCTCGCACGAAAGATTCTTTGACGTAGGTTTCTAACGAGCTTGTTAACCTTATACCAATTGATTTGGTTCCAGTCTTCAAGTCGTCTCTTCAGTCCGTTTGTTGTCTCAGTAGACATCATCTAACTTTTCCTTAGATTGGATTCCTTTATCTGGTTTCTTCCGCATAAGACCCAGAGGAAGTCTGCTGTTCCTTTCGGTCAGAAGTAATGTTTCAACCCCTATCTGACTCATTACAAGCCAGCATTCGCTTTTTCCTCCATCCTTTACCCTCCAGAGAGTTCCGTCCTTGTTGCCTCAGACCTACTAACAGTTATCGACCTCTTTTAGACTCTGTGGGGTTTACCCTGTTGTGTCATTTAGTTTTTTCTATCTTCCTTTAGGTGCTATCTATTCTGCGGTGGGTTTTGTTCACACGATTCAGAGAGGGGTTAAATCTTGAATCCTTCCACGTACCTTTTGGTTAGAGCCTATCAGCCTTATTTGGCTCTTTACTTAATGACGCAGTTTAATCGATAGTTAACTTGTTTTCACCATTGGAGATTTTCCCCCTTGCTCCTAACCAGCTTAGGCTGCTAGCTTCGGCTACTTTCGTGGTCTGCACTCCGACTGTTTCGTTACCTACTAGGTCGTGACCAAACTCTTCTTTGAGAGTTTTTTACGTGGAGGTGGAGGGTGTGAATCCTCCAGGAAGTCGGCTTCCCGTACTAAACGACCATTTCAGGTCGCGCTAACCCAATAAGTCTGTTTAATCCTAAATTTCGCTTGGCAAGGAACTAGCGAGAGCATTCCCTGGTAGGTCTTTAACTCTTACCGTTAACGTAGTACGCAGGTACGCCTCTGGTCAACTATGGTTTAAGTCTTAGGCCCGAAGCAAGAGTGTCTTGAGATCTGGGTCGTTGACAGTGATTTGGATGCCGTAGTTATTAACTGACGCCAGTTAGGCACAGCTTTAAAATATTTTAAGATTTTATGCTGAAACGGGACTCAGAAAATGCCGTGTTTTTTTAATGACCTTTCTCTAACAAACTAAATGTCAGCAAATTCTGATTTTCTGCTTGCTGTCGGATGAGGGCTGCTGCTGTTTGAGAGTCTACTGCCTTTGAGAAAAAGAATCCCTGGGCGTACTCGCATTTTAACCCTTTGAGTATAGATAGTTGCGAGGCTTCTTCGACTCCTTCTGCTACTACATCCATGCCTAAATTGTGGGACAAAGTAACGATCGACCGCACAATTTCTGTGGGGTCAATCCCTCCTTTACTGAAATCGAACTCACCTCCCATCCTGCTAACAAAAGAGCGGTCTATTTTTAAGGTATTGGTGGGGAAGCGGTGCAGGTAGGAAAGCGATGAATAGCCGGTGCCAAAGTCGTCAATGCACAAGTGTATGTTTCGCGTTCTGAGCTGCACCAGCATTGCTGTTACTGATTCGGAATTTTCTATGAGTACGCTTTCGGTAATTTCTAGTTTTAAACTGCTGCCGTCGAGGTGAGTTTCTGCGAGAACTTGGTCGATGTATTCGATTAAATCTGGTTGAGAAAACTGTTTGACAGAAATGTTGACGCTAACGCTCAAGGGGGGGTTGCTGGGAAATACCTGCTGCCACTGGCGGATTTGGTGGCAAGCTGTGCGAAGTACCCAGCGGCCCAGGGGTACGATCAAGCCGGTTTCTTCGGCGATGGTGATGAATTCGGCGGGGGAAACTAAACCGCGTTCTGGATGCTGCCAGCGCACTAGGGCCTCAAAACTGGTAATTGTGTTAGTGGCGATCGACACGATCGGCTGGTAGTGAATAATAAACTGGGGCGCTGGGGATAAGGGAGGTAAGGCTGATTCGGGGGAGGAGGGAAAGTCTTCTTCTCTGACGGGCTCTCTAATTGATTCGATCGCCCGCCGCAGGTCGTTTTCTAGCTGCAACAGGCGCAAAGCGTGGGCGTGCATGGAACTGTTGAAAACTTCGTGTCGGGCTCTGCCGAGTTCTTTGGCGCGGTACATTGCTGTGTCGGCGTCGCGCAACAGGGTTGTCGGTTCCAGGTATTCGCCAGAACTCAAAGCTATGCCGATGCTGGCGGTGATAAATACTTCGTGTCCGTCTAGAAGGAGAGGGGAGGTGATTTTCTTTTGCAGGCGGTTGACAATGGTGGTAGCTTCATTGATGCCCTCGATGTCTTCTAGCAACAGCACAAACTCGTCTCCTCCGAGGCGGGCTACAGTATCTCCGGGCCTCAGACAAGCTTCCAGACGCCGCGCGATCGATACTAGCAATTGATCGCCGATGGCGTGGCCGAGGGAATCGTTGACTACTTTAAATCTATCTAAATCGAGAAACAGTACGGCAAACAAGTAGTCTTTGCGCCGTTTTGCCAGCCTCAGAGCGTGTTCCAGCCGATCGGTAAATAGCGATCGGTTCGGCAATCCGGTGAGGGCGTCGTGGAAAGCATCGTGCAGCAGTTGTTCCTCGGCGAGTTTGCGCTGAGTGATGTCGTGACAGTTAATCACGATTCCCTCGACTGCGGGATCGTACAGCAAGTTGGTGGCTACAGCTTCTACATAACACCAGGAACCGTTGCGGTGGCGGACTCGGTACTCAACTGGACACTGGCTTCTTTTGGGGTTTTTTATAGCTTTGTGGAGGGATTCGGCGATCGCGGCGCAGTCGTCGGGGTGAACTATTTCTAAGGCGCTGCGGCCGATCGCCTGGTGGGGCGCGTATCCTAAAATTCGCTTGACGGAAGGGCTGATGTAGCGGAAGATTCCTTCGGCGTCGAGAATGATGGTGATGTCTGTGGCATTTTCAATCAGCGAGCGAAATCGCTGTTCGCTTTGGCGCAGGGCTGATTCTGCTTGTTTGCGATCGCTGATGTCTAGGGCTACTCCGTCTATAATTACGTCGCCGTTTTCGTTTTTGGAAAATTTAGCGCTGTCTTGCACCCACTTGACCTCCCCCGATCTCAGAACGATGCGGTACTGGCGATCGCACGGCAAAAGACTCGCTCTCGATGCTGCTACCCTGCTGTCACACGAACTTTTGTCCTCTGGATGGATGATTTCGGTCAAGAGTTCCGGGTGCGAAATCACTTCTTCGGCCCCGAACCCAGTAACTTCGCGCACGCCCGGACTGATGTAGGGCATGGACATTGTGCCATCTGGATGCAGCACGGTGCGGTAGACTGAGCCGGGAATGTTGGCTGCCATTGTGGCTAGCTGCTGCTGGATGCCGCAGACTGCTGCTTCGGCGCGCTTGCGTTCTGCAAGCTCGGTTTGGGCTTGTTGGTAGAGTTCGGCTTGGTGGATCGCGATCGCGCACTGATCGGCTATGGCTTTGAGTAGCGACAGTTCTTCCACGCTCCAAGAGCGCGCCCGATCGCACTGATAGAGGCTAATTCCCCCCAAAAATGACTGCTGGTAGAGCAGTGGCGCGATCGCGACGGAGCGAAACCCTACCAACCCTGCTGATTCTTGCAGGGACGGGCACAGTGTCGATAACTCGTCGATAATCAGGGTTTCCCCGGCCGCGAGTCCCGATCTGTAGTGCTCGGCTACTTTGCAATTTAGCCCGACAAACCCTTCTCGGCCGGATGCTTTACTGATGTAGCGAACTCTGATGCCGCCTTCAGCATCTGGCTGCAAGATGGCGCAGGCGCTGATGTCTAGAGCTTCGTGCAGTTGATCTGCGGTGGTTTGCAGCACTTCGTCGAGTACAAGGGTGAAGCGCATGGCTTGGAGGATGCGGTTGACTATCGCTTCTCGCTGAGCTTGCCGCTGAATTTGAGCGATCGCTTCTTGTTGCTGGCGCCGCATTTTGTATTCTTGGAGCGATCGTTCTAAGACTGTTGGCAACCTAAACAGCCGCCCTTTTAATACGTAATCAGTCATTCCGGCTTTGATGCACTCTACTGCAGCTTCTTCTCCCAAACTTCCCGTTATTAAAATCAATGGTATGTCGTGGTTCAATTCCTGCATTAATTTCAACACTTCTAAACCGTTGAAGCCCGGGAGGCGGTAATCGGATAGTACAGCATCGTACTTGCAATTTTGGAGCAGTTTTCTGCACTCTGTTGCTGTTTCTGCAGTGTCGTAAGTAAAATTTACTCCCCCCGCTTCTAAGGCGAGCACTATTAATTCCATATCTTCGGCCATGTCTTCGATAATCAACAACTTTAATGTTGATTCCGCTACCAGTTTTAGTAGATAATTAGTCTGAGTTATATCTAACATAAGCTATGGGGGAGGTTTTAAATTGGTTATTCGTGTCGTTGCTAAATGTAATTTTTCCGACTGAGTTTTGTTAATTTTATCTCAATATTTTTTGTTTTTAGCACAATCAATTATATTCTCTACTCTCAAGACCTTTATTTACCACAGGGAGTCTAGGGCTGACTGAACCTATGGGGGAGCGTCCCTATTCTGTAAAAAGGTTTTTTTAGGAGTGCAAGCATCTTGCACAGCAAAGCCTATATCTTTCGCTTCCATCCCTCACAGGTAACACTCGTGTCAATCTAAAATTCTCACGCTCTCATCGATTGTGACTTATTTAAGTGTATAAGAGTTTTAAATTCTAAATTTAAAACTCTTATACACTTAACTTACGAATCTATATTACGGTTTGAGATTGTTTGCCCTAGTTTAAAGTAAAACGTGGCTCCTTGACTAGGTAGGCTTTCGGCCCAAACCGTGCCGCCGTGGCGGTGAATGATCCGCTGGACGATCGCCAAACCTATGCCCGTACCTTCAAATTCTCTCTGGGAGTGCAGCCTCTGAAAGGCTCCAAACAGGCGATCGGCATATTCCATCGGAAAACCCACGCCGTTATCCTTGATAAAAATCGTCCCATCAGGTAAGCCCTCAATAACTATTTTAGCCGGAGTGCGTCTGCGGCTGAACTTGACGGCGTTGCTAATCAAGTTGCTGAACACCTGTTGCAGCAAGGTTGGATCTCCCATTACCGTCGGCAACTCTCCGACGGCAAATTCAACGCTGTGGGGAGTTTGGTTCGGATCGGCGACGGTTGGGGGTTTAGTCAATTTAATCGCATTTTGTACCAAACGGCTCAGATCGATCGGAATTTGTCTCAAC
This sequence comes from Microcoleus sp. Pol14D4, assembly GCF_036701245.1. Taxonomy (NCBI): domain Bacteria; kingdom Bacillati; phylum Cyanobacteriota; class Cyanophyceae; order Oscillatoriales; family Microcoleaceae; genus Microcoleus; species Microcoleus sp. Pol14D4. Next base: position 39,792 of record NZ_JAUBQM010000024.1, on the reverse strand, counting down.
TCGGTGCGAGTCACCCGCGACAGGGCGAGCAAACCGTCAATCAACAGGCTCATTTTTTGGCTGCTGTCTTCAATTACTTCCATATAGTGAACTATTTTGCGATCGCTCAAAGCCTCAGTTAATTCTAGCCGCTGCTTCAACGCTTCTATAAAACCTGAAATGTGTCGCAAAGGTGCGCGCAAATCGTGGGAGACTGAGTAAGAAAAAGATTCTAATTCTTGATTTGCAGCTTCTAATTGCTCTGTACGTTCTGACAAAGCTTGTTTTGTCTCTACCAACTCAGTGATATCGCGAGCAGTGCCAATTAAAGCATAAACTTCACCGTTGAGATTTCTCAGCGGAATTTTAAACGTGTCGAAGTAAGCATTGCCACTCGGTATCACCACAAATTTTTCCTGGAAGTGCAGAGTTTTGCCGGATTCAAATACCTGCAAATTTTCCCGGCAAAATCGTTCTGCGATCTCGCTGGGATAGCACTCAAAAATAGTTTTGCCCTGCATCTGCTGCCTGCTGTCGAATCCGGAAAATTGGGCAAGGGGATGGTTGACAAAAGACAAGCGCATATTGTCCCGTTCTACAACATAAATGCAGTCCGGTAAAGTATCAAAAAATGTCTCTAATTCTGCGGTACGCTGGGCGACTTGAGCTTCTAAAGTTTCGTTGAGTTCTTTGAGTTCAGCTTCTACTCGTTTGCGTTCGGTAATATCTTGACCAATACCGATACAACTGCCGTCGGAAAGGCGAACATTAGCCCAAGAAGTGTCGATAATTCGCCCGTCTCTAACTTTTGTTTTGAAGTCGCTCCAGTTCTCATTGGCTGCTTGGATTTTATCGAAAACGTATTGACGGTATTCTGGCTGCGGATAAAATTCGGCCAAGATATCGCGGCCTTTGATTTCTGCCAAACTCCAGCCGAGCACTTGTTCCCAGTGGCGGTTTACCCAGTTTATTTTACCGTTTTCGTCTAATAATCCCAGCATGATCGGCACGTTATCGAAGATAGTTTGCAGCAGTTCTTTTTGCTGTTTTAATGATTCTTCGGCTTGTTTGCGATCGCTAATGTCGAGTACGGAACCGATAATTTGCCTCATTTGTCCGTCTGGGGTTCTATTGAAGATTGTAGACCGAGTGTGTACCCAGCGCCATTCCCCATTTTTGTGTTTGATTCTGTAGTCTCTGTCATCCGTTTCATAGGGATTCCTGCTGTGTTTTAGTCGCTCTATGCCTGTAATTAGCTTTAACACATCTTCGGGATGAACTAAGTCAGCGAGAGCGTCTGTACCCAAATTTTGCAATTCTTGGGGAGTGTATCCCAGCATGGCTGTGAGCGATTCATTTGCATAAATATTTTTGTTTTCTACTGCATCGTAAATGTAGAGAAAGTTAGGTATTGTTGTAACAATACTCTCTAAAAGTTGCTGATGTTTTTGCAGTTCCAATTCTGCATGCTTGCGCTCGCTTAAGTCCAGCACAAAACTGACGCCTAACTGCTTCGTTCCTTCTAAAAAGGTGCTACCGAGCAGCACAGGAACGCGACTACCATCGGAGCGTATAAATTCTTTTTCAAAGGGAACAACCGTATTTCTAGCCTTCAGTTCGGCAACTTTTTCTGTATCTAAACGCACGTATTCTGGCGGTGTCATTTCTTGCCAGTTAATTCTTCCTGAAAGCAGATCGTCCCGCGTATAGTTTACCGAGTTTAAAAACGCGGCATTCGCATCTGTAATGCTGCCGTTAAGGTTCCAAAAAATTAGGCCGATCATGTTAGAATCAACTAGAACTCTAAATTTGGATTCGCTTTGCCGCAACTGGGATTCGACTTGTTTTAGCTCTGTGATGTCGCGGGCGATGGATAAAACAGTTTTTACTGAATTGTCTTCAGCAAACTCGGGAATGACTCGACAGTGGTAATGTTTTATGCCCTCGGATGTGGGAAACTCAAATTCTATGGTTTCTTGTTGGCCGGTGCCAAAAACTTTCAGCAAAGTCTCGTCCCACAGGTCGCACAAGTGGGGTGGCATTCCTGATTGTCTGTTGCTTTTGCCAATCAATTCTGCGGGGGTTTTTCCGGTTGCTGATTCTACTGCGTGGTTGATGTAAAGGTGGCGGAATTCTCGATCGAACCGGGCGATGATATCAGGCGCATTTTCGGCTAGGGCGCTGAAAGCTTGTTCGCGCTGGTGCAGTTCTTCTTGAGTGCGGTGGTATTCGGTTACGTCTCTGGCAAAAGAGAGAATTGAAACTACTGTTCCCGATTCATCAATTAGTGCAGAATTGTACCATTCGCAGTAAATTACCGAGCCATCTTTGGTATGGTTGCGGTTGTGGCTAATGTTGCGGGGTTCCCTGCCCTGTAAAAGTTGATTTGTGACAGCGCACACTTGCTCGAAGTCTTCTTGATGAACTATTGACCATTCCTGCCAGTCATTGCCGATTACTTCTGCTGCACTCCAGCCAAATATTTGTTCTGCCATTGGCGACCACCGCACTATCCGAAATTCCCTGTCCCACTCTATAACTGCCATTGGCGAGTTTTGTAGGTGCAATTCCAGCCGCGAGTTGGTTTGTTTTATCTGACTTTGAAGTTGCTGGCGGAGTTGCTTAGCCTCGGCAAAGCGATCGGTGATTTCCTGTGTGTTTGCTGAGCCAGCGTTGGCAATGCGAGCAATGGTTTCTGCTGTTTGTTTTTCGAGTTCGTTCCAAGCTAGTTCGAGAGCTGATTCCGCCTGCTCTAGCTCAGTGATGCTGTTCTGAAACAGTGTGGCACTTTCAGGAATTTCAGGCATATTTTTGACACTTAGGCAAGTGTTACTTTTACAATTCAAAATTAAAGTTTAAAAATTAAAAATATGTAATTGTTATGCCAAATTATACATTTTTAATTTTTAATTTGTGCGCGGAGCCGATCGCTGTCGGCGGGCGGTGCTATTAAAGACAGTCACTAAAAGGGTCTGGCGTGCAGATCGATCGGCAATTGTGGTCGATCGGTCTAAAACTCTCTTGGGTAAGGGAAGGGTACGGGGAGGAGCTGGCCCTAAGTATATTTTTGCACAGAGTTGTTGTTTGGAGGCGATCGAAAGGATATCGGCGTGGGTTGGGGCGTGGGTCGATCGCCAATCTGTAGCAGGGCGTTGCCTATGCAGATCCCCATTTGTCTCAACTAAACACGCTTTCTCAAAGTCTGGCAGGGGTTTAAACCTCCCGAACTAAGGGTTTGACGCGCTTGCTGACACCAATGAAACCGCCCCTACCTACAAATAATCTCCAATCACTTTGGCCAATAAAAAGCTAAAATAAAATCTAAAGTTATTCAGTCTTTTAAATTGCTTATGACTGCTGCTGTACCCTCTTCGATAAAAACCCAAACTCAGTACGAAGCCATTATTGGTCTCGAAACTCATTGTCAATTGAGTACGAATACTAAAATTTTCTCCAGTTCTTCTACAGAATTTGGCAATACTCCAAATACTAATATTGACCCAATTTGTATGGGAATGCCTGGAGTATTGCCAGTATTAAATCAAAAAGTTCTGGAGTATGCGGTGAAAGCAGGGCTGGCTCTCAACTGCGAAATCGCACCTTACAGTAAGTTTGACCGTAAGCAATATTTCTATCCCGATTTGCCGAAAAATTATCAAATTTCTCAGTTCGATTTGCCGATCGCTACTAACGGCTGGCTAGAAATTGAACTGGTGGATGAGACTGGAAATTCTACTAGAAAAAAAATTGGGATCACTCGCTTGCACATGGAGGAAGATGCCGGAAAATTGGTTCACGGTGGCAGCGATAGGCTCAGCGGTTCTACTTATTCCATGGTGGATTACAACCGTGCCGGTGTGCCTCTAATCGAAATTGTTTCGGAACCGGATTTGCGATCGGGCGCCGAAGCTGCTGAATACGGTCAAGAATTGCGCCGGATCGTGCGCTACATCGGTGTTGGCGACGGGAATATGCAGGAAGGTTCGCTGCGGTGCGACGTGAATATTTCGGTGCGCCCGGTGGGCAGAAAAGAGTTCGGCACCAAGGTGGAAATTAAAAATATGAACTCTTTTAATGCGATCGAACGGGCGATCGATTATGAGATCGAGCGGCAAATTCAAGCTGTGGAAAATGGCGAAACCATCGTCCAAGAAACCCGGCTGTGGGATGAAAACAAGCAGTGTACTTTCAGTATGCGGGTTAAGGAAGGTGCAAGCGATTATCGGTATTTCCCGGAACCGGATTTGCCTCCGATCAAAGTTTCGGCCGAGCAATTGCAGGATTGGCAAGCTCAACTGCCAGAATTGCCGGCAATGAAGCGCAATCGCTACGAAACTGAGCTCGGTCTTTCTCCCTACGACGCGCGGGTGTTGACTGACGACAAAGCGGTGGCGGAGTATTTTGAAAAATCGATCGCCGCCGGTGCTGTGGCTAAACAAGCTGCGAATTGGGTGATGGGCGATATTACTGCTTATCTGAAAAATGAAAAACTGGCAATCGCAGAAATTCCTTTCCAACCGCAGGATTTAGCCGAACTGCTGGGGCTAATGGATGCCGGTACGATCAGCGGCAAAATCGCTAAGGATATTTTGCCGGAGTTGCTGGCAAACGGTGGTTCGCCTCAGAAGTTCGTTGAGAGCAAGGGTTTGATTCAAATTTCGGATACTGGGGCGATCGAGCGAGCGATCGATGCGGTGTTGGCCGCCAATCCCAAGGAGCTCGAACAGTACCGAGCCGGTAAAACTAAGCTGCTGGGCTTTTTTGTCGGCAAGGTGATGAAGGAAACGGGCGGCCGGGCCGATCCCAAACTGACCAATGAGCTGCTGGCGGCGAAGCTTAACGGCCCAGCCTAAGCAGTTGTTAAGGGGGTCGTGTAGCGGATACAGCGGCGGGCGATCGGTTTTTCCTGAGCTCGCCCTTCTCGCGAGATCGTAACTTTATAATTAATCTACATTTCTTTACAACATCTTCACGTTTGGGGGTGACACCCCTCATCCTAATAGTGTTATATTGTGTTATGTAGATGCACCCTGATGGCAGAGAGAGTTACTTAGGTAGCTCTCTCTTTTTTTTGTCTTTTTTTTTGCACGGACGTGAAAATACGGATGGGAGAGGGGGATTGACCATACCGATCCCCGATTACTGATTACCGATTAGCAATTACCGCTTTGAGTCGATTAATATCAACTTTAGTTATTAACTAATTTTGACATTATGAGCGAACAAGCTAGCGAGCTAATCAAGCAGGGGATTTCGCAATATCAGGCGCGTCAATTTGAGGCGGCGCTGGGTTCTTGGCAGGAAGCGCTGGGGCTGTATCGCTCAATGGACGATAAGCGCCGATCGGGTGCGGCGCTGGGTAATATGGGCGTAGCTTACGAAGCGCTGGGAAATTATGTTCAGGCGATCGACTGCTACCAGCAGCATTTGGTGTTAGCGCGGGAAATTGGGGATCGCCGGGGCGAGGCAAATGCTTTGGGAAATTTGGGGAATGCTTGCTGTGCTCTGGAGGATTTTTCTAGTGCTATTGATTACCAGCAGCAGCGTTTGGCGATCGCGCGGGACACTGGCGACGGGCGCTCTGAATTGGAAACTTTGGGCAATTTGGCGCTAGCTTACGATGCTAAGGGAGATTTGCCTGGTGCGATCGAATGTTATCAGGAGCAGTTGTCGATCGCGCGCGCCAGCAAGGACGATCGCATTGAGCGCAATGCTCTCAAGAATTTGAAGCTCGGTTACAAGTATTTAGCAGATTACGAGAAGGCCGACGAGTACCGACAGCAGCAATTGGCGATCGTCCGGGAACTGTTTTTAATTGATAAAAATAAGAGTTTTTTACAACTTGCAGAAACAGTTGGTTTGAATCCGATTGAGGATTTTGCTGGAGCTAATTTAAGCGGTTTTGACTTGCATTACACTGATTTTAACGGTGCGGATTTGCGCGAAACCAACCTCCGAGGCGCAGACTTGACTTTGGCCGATCTCAGCGGTGCTTTGCTGAGCGCTGCTATTTTAATTGATGCTAATTTGTGCAATGCTAATTTGCGGGATGCTGAACTCAGCAGCGCCAATTTGAGCGGTGCTGATTTGCGGACAAAGCTGCCCAGGGCGAATTTGAGCGGTGCAAATTTAACTGGTGCAAATTTGAGCAGTGCTTATTTACCGAATGCGATTTTAGTAAATGCAAATTTGACAAATACTGATTTCAAGAATGCTGATTTAAGCGGTGTTAATTTGAGTGGTGCGAATTTAAACGGTGCTGATTTGAGCCGCGCTGATTTGAAAAATACAGTGGTTAAAAATGCGAAGTTTTTGGGTTGTGTCGGAATTTCGGAAGCCCTGAAGGTTGAATTGATGGCACGGGGCGGGATTTTTGAGTAGAATTAATTGGAAAGGTTGGTAATTGTAGAGGGTAAGAAAAGCTATGACTGCCGTAACTGCAAAACGATTCTCGATCGCCGAATATCACCGTTTGGGAGAACTGGGTTTTTTTGAACCGGATGACAGAGTTGAATTGATTCGCGGAGAAATTATCAAAATGGCTGCCAAAGGTAGGTTTCACTCGGATTGCAATACTCTTTTAGTTGAGGAGTTAATCATTTTACTGGCAAGACGCGCTCGCCTGCGTGTACAGAAACCGATTATTTTGTCTGATGAGAGCGAACCCGAACCCGATCTAGTTATTGCCCGCCGTTCTGACAATTATTTATCTCCTCACCCTCGACCCGCTGATATTTTGCTGGTAATTGAGGTTTCGGATTCTACTTTGAAATACGACAGGAGAACCAAGTTATCTCTCTATGCTGAATCGGGAATTTCGGATTATTGGATATTTAATTTGGTAGATATTCAACTGGAAATGCACAGCGAACCTTATCAAAAACAAAGAGGTGGTTTCGATTATCGAGTCAAACGAGTGGTTTTGCGGAATGAGGTTGTGGTAATTCCAGGTTTCCCAGATTTGTCTCTCGATTTATCTGCGGTATTTCCGGCGCAGATTGGTGACTAAACATTGTGCCTCGACCGCACATATTTTAACTCCCTAATTAAAGAGCGATCGAGCTTTTTTCGATGATATAATGTAAAATTGCGGTCGAACGAAGCATAAAAATAGCACTATCATCCAAAACAATAAGGTTTCTGACCCGGCGGCATTTATTTGCGGTAGAAATCTAAAATCTAAAATCTAAAATCAGATGACTGCTCAAACTCTCTCCCCGCCCGAACAAATCGTCACCCTATCGGGTATCAGTTGGCAAACCTACGAAACTTTGCTGGCCGAAATCGGCGATCGGCAAATTCGACTGACATATAATCGTGGCAATCTGGAAATTATGGTACCTTCTCCAGAACACGAACGCTTCAAACAAGTATTGGGTCGATTTGTTGAAACCTTAGCGGAAGAATTAGAGGTGAGAATTGAGCCTCTTGGTTCCACAACTTTCAAGCGTCATGAACTTAGCGGTGCAGAACCGGATGAATGTTTTTACATCCAAAATCTTAGTGCAGTTAAAGGCAAAAAAAGAATCGATCTGACTCAAGATCCGCCGCCGGATTTAGTGGTGGAAATTGATATTACCAGCCGTTCGGAAAATACCTTGCAGGTTTATGCGGATCTGGGAGTGCCGGAAGTTTGGATTTATAATGGACTGCGGCTCAGAATCAACAGATTAGAAAATGGAGAATACGTTGAGGGCGAGCTCAGTTTAGCATTTCCCAGCTTACCGATATTAGAGATTGTCAGATTTTTGGAACAAGCAGAAACAATGGATTATTTGGAATTAGTAAAAGCATTTCGGAATTGGGTAAAAAGCCAAATTCAGCAAGACCAATGAGTTGCGGACCGGATTAAACAAAATTTACAATTTCAACCCACAAAAAAAAGCTGTATTGTGATAAAATAGAGATGATAAACTAATTTAAATATCAATTACAGGCTGGTAGTGCCAGCAATTCTACCCGATATGCGATCGCTAGAGTCTCACAACAAATACCCAGATTGCTTGTGGATGCAATTAGAAGCAATTCCAGTTCCATCGGTTGCACCCCAAACCCAGCAGCTCGACATTCACTTGAGCCTGAATTTTAACGAGCATTGGGAACCCCTGCTAGGTGGTCGCGTCAAATTCGGTCTGCAAGGCGGGACGCTCAAACTCTATCTAGAAAACTGCGAAATACCCGTAGCCTCACGTCAGTTAGTCGGTTCTTTCAAGCTTTTGCCAATAGAAGAAATCCTGGCAATTCAAAGCAGTGCAGAAAATTTAGTAACCGAAATTCAGCGGGGAGTTCAGGGCCGCGAGAATTTAGAAAAAATTAAGGAGACAGAGAGCATATTTTGTCACGTTTCCACAATCAGCGATGATACAACGCCAGCTTGGATTTTTGCAGTAGAACAAGGCAAATCAGTATTAAAAGGTTTGCTAAAAAGTGCTAAGCTGGGAGAAATTGCTGCCAAAGAATTTCGGGTGGCGGCAGCTTTTGAAGTGGCTAAAGAAGATATTTATCTCACAGATGCTGAGGGTTTGTGGCCGCACGAAATTACGCCAAATCAACATTCAGTTTTAGAAAGAATCCTGACTGTATACCTGCAAGAAAATAAACTCAAACCTGCTCTCAGTTGGGCGCTATTATCCTACAATTTGCCTCCGGTTGAACCGCGCGAACTGAAAATTGTCCCGGAAGCTGAATCCGAATTGCAGGAAATGGTCGATCGCATTATCTCCGCTGAAACCGACAATTTTGTAGAGCTGGCCCAAATCGCCAATCTCAATCCAGCACTGGATTTCGCGGGTAGCAGCTTGCGCGGAACGACTTTAAGTGCAGTGGATTTTAGCAGCGCAAATCTCGATCGGGTAAATTTCCGGGGTGCAAATTTAAGCGATGCCGATTTCAGCGACGCCAACCTGCAAAATGCCAAATTCGGCGGTGCAGATTTGAGTGGTGCTTTCTTAGGAAATGCTGATTTAAGCGGTGCAGATTTGCACAAAGCCAGTCTAGCTTTAGCTAACCTCAGCGGTGCCAATTTGAGCGGCGCAAATCTGCTGGAAGTGAACTTAACAAATACAAATTTCAGCGGTGCGAATGTCGAGTCAGCCAGATTCGGGAACAATTCAGGAATGGATGAGGAGATGCAGGTGAATCTACAGCAGCGAGGCGCAATTTTTGAGGAGGTTTAATCGGTAAGTGCGAGCTCCCTTTTATTCATCCGCCTCCATTGTGGCGCGGGCGTGACGCCTGTGTGATGGAATTTCACCTTAAAACTACCGCCTCTGAAAAAAGTTGCTTCTTAGTTATCCTTAACTCTCTAACTACATTTATAGAGAGGGATGAACCGTAGCTGTTAAGAGGGTAAACAGGCATTTCTTGCCAACACTGACGACAAAACCAGTATACTTGACTTTGGCGAAGGTGACGCAGCATTTGATTCGTGCAGCAAGGACAGCTTGTCATAAAAACCTCTTTTTTGTCGACGAAAGTGTATTTTTCTTTTGTTGCCAAGTGCTGTAAGCTGGGTGGAAGCAGCAACTCTATGAATGTAGAGGTAAACTCTTAAGAATCCTGCGTCTGCCATACCAGGGAGTGTCAATCATTCCATCCCAATATTTCTGCCACTTTTCCCGGCAGGGTTGTGGGTTCAAATGGTTTGCGAATTACCCCAGCAACACCCATTTTGGCAAATTCAGCCATATCGCTTGACATAACTCTTGCTGTCAGCAGAATCACTGGAATCGATCGAGTTATGGGATCGGATTGGAGGATCTCGTACACAGCAAACCCATCCATTCCCGGCATTGATAAATCCAGCAAAATAGCATTAGGTCGTTCTGTTTCTAGGATTTGTAAACATTCTTGTCCGGATTCGGCCACCAGGGTGTTCCATCCCGCGAGGTCTTCCAGGCACAACTGTACGAGTTCGCGGAGGTGTTCTTGGTCATCAACGATGAGAATTTGTTTCCCTATCATCTTGTTTTCGGGCAGGAGCCTGCCATCGTAATTAGCTACTTGCAAAGCGTTCATTTTTTTTGATTATAAATTAATTTTTGGGTTGCCAATTGGGTCTCAAATACACATCTTTAAGCAACCGCTCAAAGATGTGTATTTGAGAGTTGAATCCGAACTTCGGATTGCTCAACTCTCAATTCTTTAGCAAGCGAATTGTTAAACGATCCTGGTGTATTTTAGCCACATAGATTTCAGGATGTACGCGGTGGGGCAACGGGATGAGACTTTGAAATCCCCTAGGAAGGTAATAACCTTCTACTCCAGCCACTTTGGTAGGTTGACCTTGAATTAAAACAGTTTCTGGAGTGATTTGGAGATTCAACTTGACAAGATGAATGTCAGAAATGTGAACTTTAAGGATAAGTGTCAAATCCTTTTCTTGAATTTTAATGCCTGCGATCGGTGTTTCCTCTGTATGAGCAATCCAAAGTGTGGATTGCTGACAACCAGTAGGCAAACCGGAAAATGAACCTGCGAGATCCTGATTTACATCCTTCAAAGCCTGAAAAGCATTCATTGAGTCTCCTTCTAATGCAAAGAACTGTTAGCTGCATAACAGGAGACTAAATAGCAACGGTAAGGAATTGGTAAAGATTCCGTTATTGTTACAAAACTTGACAAAAATGGTGAAAGTTATTCATTCCATCCCAAAATCTCTGCTACTTCTTCCGTCAAGGTGATGGGTTGGATCGGTTTGGCAATTACCCCAGCTACCGCCATGTGGGCAAATTTTGCCCGATCGCTGGGCAAAACTTTCGCTGTCAGCAGAATCACTGGAATCGATCGGGTAATCGGATCGGACTGGAGGATCTCGTACACAGCAAACCCATCCATTCCCGGCATAGATACATCCAGCAAAATAGCGTTGGGTTGTTGTATTTGCAGTATTTGTAAACATTCCTCTCCCGATCCTGCCCCCACTGTTTTCCATCCGCCTAAATCTTCTAAGCAGGCTTGCACAAGTTCCCGAAGGTGTTCTTCATCGTCAACAACTAGAATTTGTCTGTCTGTCATGGGATTTTGGATTGGAGATTTTGGATTTGGGATTGATGCTACAGATTAATCTAAGCGTTATTCAATGGTGCGTAAGGGTAGGGTAAAGCAAAATGTGCTGCCTTCACCTAAGATACTTTCCGCCCAGATTTTGCCGCCATGCCGCTCAACAATACTGCGACAGATTGCTAAACCTAAACCGGTGCCTCCTTTTTCGCGGGAGTCGGAGGCATCGACTTGCTGAAATCGACCAAAAATGAGTTCTAGTTTATCGGCAGGAATGCCTCGTCCGCGATCGCTAACTTGGAACAGCACAAAGTCTGCCTGGTTTTCGGCACTCAGATGAATTGTGGAATCGGCAGGTGAGAATTTAATCGCATTACTGAGCAAATTTGTTAAGGTTTGGACGATCGCATCTCTTGTTGCCCAGACTTCTGCATCCGTGGGGGTAACGATTAATGAGATCTGCTGTTGAGTAGCCAGCGCTTGAGTGCTATCTACTGCTTGCTGCATCAAATCGGCAGCTTTGCAAACGGTTTTCTCCACAATTGCCCGCCCGGAGTCTATGCGCTCCAAATCTAAAATATCATTAACCAGGTTCACTAAACGATTGGTATCGAGGATGGCAATTTCAATCATGCGTCTAGATTTTTCGGGCTTTTTATCATAAACCCCACTTTTTATTAGCCCCAATGACATTTGAATTCCTGTCAAAGGAGTGCGAAGTTCATGGCTGACAATGCCAATGAACTCATTTTTAATGTGTTCGAGCTTTTGTCGTTCGGTAATATCTTCCCCAATGCTGATAGTTCCAATGATGTTTCCCTCTGAATCTTGCAGCATGGTATTGTTCCAGGCAATGAACCGTTCTTCACCCGATTTGGTCAAGATAAAATTTTGATAATAGGGATGAAAATTATGGGCTAAAACTTCTGAAAAAATAATTTTAACTGATTCTTGAAGAGAACCTGGTAAGAAGTTTTCAAACCAATTTTTTCCAATAACTTCTGGGTGAGTATATCCGGTAATTTTTAAGAAGAAAGGATTAACGTAATTGACATTTCCCTCTATATCAAGTCCGACAACAATCAACTGCACGTTATCCAAGAGCGATCGCCAGCGCCGTTCGGCTTCTCGGATCGTGGCTTCGGCTTGCTGGCGTTCTTGCAGTTCTAGCTGAAGTTGTCGGTAGAGTTTAGATTGCTGAATGGCGATCGACAATTGGCTGGCAATCTGTTCAAGTAATTCTATTTCCCACGATTGCCATTGACGAGGTGCCGTATTTTGGTAGATAGCTAACAAACCCCAGAGATTTTCTCTCAAAAATATCGGGAAAACTGCATAACTTTTTGCTTGAAATTGTTCCAGTAGATCGATATGACAGGGTTGAATTTCAGCCCGGTAAATATTATCAATAATAAAAAATTCATGATTTCGGAATCGACCGCCGTGAGTTTCTTGCAGATAGGTATCTGCACAATTTTTTTGAATATCGCTCCCTATCAGTTTTACCCAACCCTCACCAACTGACTCCACGACAAAATCACCACTCCAATCAGGATTAAAGCGGTAAATGGCAGTGCGATCTGTTTGTAATGTCTGCCTGATTTCAGTAACAGCAGTATTTAGAACCGCATTCAGATCCAAAGATTGGCGAATCCCTTGAGTAATCCTCCATAGCAAATGTTCCTTTCGGGATTTCTGTAGTAAGGCTGCTTCCGCCTCTTGTCGAACTTCTTCGAGGTGCTTCGCTACTGTGATATCTTGATGAACGGCCACCAGAACATCGCCATAGTCGGAATGATTGAATACAGAGCAAGTTGCACTACACCAAAATGGAGTCCCATCTTTCTTGACATTGTGGACTTCATAGCTAAATTCACCCCTTTGTAAAACAGCAGACCGAATGGCTTGATTTACATCTTCAGGACTGACCGATTCGTTGCCATAGTTGAGAATCGAAACGTGCTGACCGTTGAGTTCGCCAAAGTCATAGCCAAACATCTGCTCAAATTTAGGATTGGCATAGACAATAACTGCATTATCTGCTCTTACTAAGCAAATTCCTTCCGCCATGTTGCGGGTAATGACAGCCTGAAGCTCCAGCATTTGTTCGGCTTGTTTAAGTTTAGTCAGATCGCGCAGACTGACGATTACCCCTACAATATTTTCGCCTATATCACGTAAAGGCGTATAAGTAACGCTCAAAAATTGCGGTACTAAATTGGGAGAGTCAAACCACTTTTCATACTGAATTGTTTCTCCCGCCAAACATCTATCTAATCGAGGTTGAATGAAGTTATCAAACAACTCTGCACCCAGGATGTTCCTAACACAATTTCCGATAACTTCGCTTTCAGATTTGTTGCACCAAGTCAAATAACCTGGATTGGCTATTTGATAAATATAGTTGCGATCCATCAGCGCAATCCCATCTCTTGTATTGAATAGGATGCGTTCATATTGGCGGAAGGCTTCTTCAGTACGTTTGCGATCGGTGATATCAAATACGCTAGAACGACTCATCATGAAGTTACCTGCTTCATCATAAATTGCTGTAGCATTTAAGTTTATCCAAATGGGTTTTCCGCTTTTATTCAACACCTCAAACTCTAAATTCTCGATCCAGCCTTGTTTTTTAAATAAGGGAAAGTTTTGATAAAATTTTTTTTTACTTTCAAGTGTCATTAAATCAACAAATTTCTTTTGGTTTACAATTTCATCGCGGGTATAGCCTAACCACTTCAGTTCCGTATCATTAATCATAATTATTGTTCCTGCTGCATCTAGGGAATGATAGCCACAGGGAGCATTATTATAGAGGTCTTCAACTTGACTGAGCTCGTGTTGCAAACTATGGTTGACTTCACTGAGTTCTGCTGTCCGTTCTATGCCTCGTTGTTCGAGTTCAGTATTGAGTTGTTGTAGGGCAATTTCTGCTTGTTTTGGCTCCCTCAGTTCCGTTTGTACTTGCTCAAATAAATCAGCTTGCTGAATGGCAATTCCAGCTTGAGTTGCTAGCTGTCGCATGAGCTCAATTTCTGAGGGTTGCCATTCGCGAGGTGCTGCACACTGATGGGCAATCAATAATCCCCAAAGTTCTTCTCCCTCAAGGATAGGAATAACCAGGTTAGCTCTCACTTGAAAAGTTGCCAGGAATTCCCGGTGACAAGTATCAATTCCGGCAGTATAAATATCTGATTTAGAGGTGAATAAGCCTTGTTTGAAGGGTTCGATATAGCTTTGACCCAAGCAAGGATCGTGTATCTGAGTGGATAATATTGCTGTCCATTCTGAACCAACTGACTCTACCACCACCTTTCCGTTCCAGTCTGGAGCAAATTGGAAGATAATTACGCGATCGCATTGCAGAATGTTTCTGAGCTCCGTGACCGTAGAGTTGAGAATATCTTCTAGTTTGAGGGATGCGGAGAGAGAAACTGCTGTTTTAGCCAGGATTGGGTGTGGCTGTTGTTGCCATTTCCCATAATCTTCATCAGTATGTTCTATCATTAATCTACTTAATTAATTACATTTTTTAGATTGAGGCGGAAACCGGGTTTTTAGCCCTCGTGCGTAAGTTCTATTTAACTATTCGCAGGCTTAAGTAAAGGACGAGTGCGCTTGATTCGGCTGAGTACCCGCGTGACTAATTCAGGCCCTAGTACCGGCTTGGTAATAAAATCATCGGCTCCCGCTGCAAAGGCTTGTTGGAGAGATTCTGGATCGGTATGGGCTGTCACCACCAAAATCGGTAAATTTTCCCATTGGATATCCTGTCGGACGACCTGACACAATTCTAAGCCGCTGACGATCGGCATTTCTAGATCCAGCACTACTAAATCGGGCTCAGTGCTAATTAACACCTCCCAAAATTTCTGTGGTTCTTTGAGAGTTGTCACCTCAATTCCCCAAGGAGTCAGTAACGCGGATAATTTAACCAGCATCACAGGGTCATCATCTACGATTAAGACTTTGGCTTCTGAAGTTTTGGGACTGGGTAAAACTCGCGCGATGGCTCGAAAAATTTGCTCGGTGGTTGCAGGTTTGTGGAGAAATTGCTTAGCACCTAAGCGCGATACTGCCAAGCGATCGGCAAGACTATCTCGTCCGGTAAAAACAATTATAGGAAGAGTAGGCGATCGCTCGGTGAGTTCTCGCAGTAGCGTCAATCCATCTTCCTCTGTCTCTGCAAAGCTTAAATCTAGTAACATCACATCGGGCATTGACAAGGCAAGATGCGATCGGGCATCAGTAATATTCCGCGCAATTTTTATGCGAAATCCCCAAGCTTCGGATTCTACTTTCAATCGCTCCGTTAATGCAGCATCATCATCAACTACCAAAACCCGATAGTTGAAAGTTGAAATAGTAGAAACTGGTACAGCCGTTGATGTAATCGGTGTTTTGTCTAATTCCTGCTGTAATCCTGTCACCAATTCCGAGAAGTCGGTAATTTCCTCAGCAGTGAAAGAGCGATCTTTTATTAGCAAATGCTCTGCAGAACGTGCCAATTTCGAGCCTTCGGGATAACCCAAAGATCCCAGAGATCCTGCTAATTTATGAGCTTCATGTTTGGCAGCTCGCTGTAATTCTGTTTCTAAATTTCCGGCTAATAGATCAGTTTTTGCCTGTTCCAATACAGTAATTTGTTGGTTGAATACTCCCCGAAACCGCTCTAACACTTTGTCGCTCTCAGACTTATCTATCCGGCGAGATTGAGGTTTTTGGGTGCGCTCAATCCCAGGATTAGTTGAACTAGATGACGCAGATTGGGGGTACGGTTTCAGTCGATAGCCCATGCCATAAACTGTTTCGATGATTTCTTCAGTTAAGCCGCCGGCCTTCAGTTTCTTTCTAACATCCTTAATATGAGTGATAATAGCGCGATCGGTTGGTGCGTCGTCAAATCCCCAGAGACGATCCAAAATAGCACTGCGGCTAAAGATGCGATCGGGATTTCGGAGTAATAATTCCAGCAGATTATATTCTGTCGCTGTCAGTGAAATTATTTGTTCGCAAAATGTCACTCTACCAGCATCCAAATCTAAACAAAGATCTCCCCAAGTCAATGTATTAGCCGCTGAATTCTGAGTAGAACCTGCTGGGGAAAGTGCTTTACTGCGTCGCAATAAAGTTCGGATTCTTGCCAGTAATACTTCCGTAGCAAAAGGCTTGCTGATGTAATCATCGGCTCCCGCATCGAAAAGAGCCACCACCTCCGCATCTGAATCCTTTACCGTCATTAACAGGATCGGTTTGCAGTAGCCTTGCGATCGCAGTTGCCGACATAGACTAATTCCATCTAGTTTGGGAACCTGCACGTCTAACAAAATCAGGTCATACTCAATTGCTGCTGCCAAGTCTATGCCCACTTGTCCATCATTTGCCCGATCGAACCCGTAATGATTTGCTTCCAAAACCTTGGCGAGTGTTGAACTCAGCCCTCCATCGTCCTCTACTAGCAGAATTTTTATGGGAGACTTCTTCATTTTGGCTGTGCGGTTCAATTTCCATGCGATCGACGCACTTTGATGTCAGGCCGAACCGTGGCTTTTAACTAAATCACTGCTACTCATTACTACTGCTTTGATCTTACCATTTTTGCAGGGCCATAATTTAAAAATAGCTGTCACTTCCGCAGTTTAGATAAGACTGATTCCCCATCCATCTATCTGCGTTCATCCCCGTTTATCCGCCTGCATCTGCGGTTGAAAAAGAGCTTGAAGCGAAGCTATCTTCCCGCATGGGTTCCCAAAGGGTAGGGAATCGCCCTCAAAAAGAGCGATCGCCCTCCCAAACAAATTATCCTTCATCCTCCGACTTTACAGGAGGACGCCCAGAAATCACAATAAATCCCACAGACTCAAGAGTCATGTGCGGGCGGCGAATACCAGCTAAAACCGCTTCACTCAACAAACTTTCCGTATTGATTTCATCAGCTAAAACCGATGCTAAAACTTGTTCCGATGTAGAAAGTTGATGCAAGCGCAATTGCAATTGATTCACCCGGTTTTCGAGTTGGATAGCAGCAGTGACAGCGAAACTATTGCACATTTCCACAAAAGCCGATCGCCCGCGCAGCAATTCCTCCGATACCACCCGTCCCTTTTGGCAAAAATCATCCCATTCTAGCGGATCGACAAAACTGTCAATCAGCGACGTGCGATTTTTAGACAAATTGTAATCCCGATTCGGCCCGCCTTTCCCCTTATAAGGCCGCTGCAAAATCGCTAGAAGTTCCGCATCTTCCACCAGAGACATTTCTTCGCTGCGAGCATCTACAAACACAGTTTCAAAAATTGGCAGAAACAGAGCATCAGCGCGGCGCTGCAAAGCTTTCAAGTTGTAATTTTCGATATTTTGTGCTTGCAAAACTTGCTCGGCCGGCTGCACATCAGTCTGGATTGAATAATTAAACTGAAAGCCAAACCACTCCTTCCCAGGCTCCGCATCCCAACTTTCATCATGCCGCCACATGGCAAAAGCTTGACCGCGATCGTCCCAGCGAATATAAGAGCCAAGTGCATCGATCAATCCCTCACCAATTCGGTAAAGAGCGACATCCGCATTCTGATGAGCAATGCGGCGATTGTAACTGCCATATTGCTGGCAATAAGGAATCAATCTGGTTCTCAAATCGTTGGAGGGAATCAACGTTTTTTGAGTAGGTTGATAGCGCAACAGCCCGGATACACTCGGATGTTCGATTTGTTTGAAGTGAAGAGCTTGACACAACCAGCCTTCAGTGGCCCGCTGCATTTCTTTATGCTTAGCATCGCAGTTATCGAGAGATTCAAAATACTGAGATGCGCTGTCATCAAGAGTATCAATTTCATCGAGAACGTATTGTTCGTCTATGTTGATTTTCTCTTGTTCGATTTCAGTTTTAATCGCTTCAATTTCGCTTGATAAGCCCTTGCCTCCCTCAGCAAACAACTTTTCTTCAAGTTTGAGAAGTTTTTCTTCAGCATAAAACTGAAGGCTGGCAATAGATTTGTTGAAAATATCAAACCCATCTTTTAAAACTTGAAACCAAGCTTCGTGGGGACTCTCTGGCAAATCCGGGCCTGCAAACAAACAAAATTGCACTCCCATTTTGCTGCCGATGCGATCGACTCTGCCGAGTCTTTGTTCTAACTGGTTGGGAAACCACGGCAAATCGAAGTGAACTAACCAATCTGTCACTTGTAGATTTACCCCTACTTCCGCGGATCGATCGCACACTAAGATAAAACAATGCGGTTCAGTCTTAAACCGCTTGAGACTAGCCTCCACATCATCAGCCGATTTGGTCGTGTCATGGCTGGCGATCGCATTTTTACCAAAGATTTTCGCTAAATTTTCCGCAATCTCTTTACAAGTTGCCGTAAAACTGGTAAAAATCACAATTTTCGGGAAACGCTCGCCCGGAATCGGGCGTTTTATTTGCTGTTGAATTCGCGACAACAAATCGCGAGGTTTGCTGTGATACTCGCGCGGAACCTTCAAAGCCACTGCCAGAAATCGGAGAATCGCGATTCGTAACAAACTCAGTCGATCGAGTCCTTCCTGGGGCTTTTCCAGGGTGTTGAGCAAGGTTTCCAGCATTTCCCTTTCTTCGGGAAACAACGCAGTTTTGGTCAAAATTGCCGTGTCATTTTGTCCAAATTCGCGATCGAGTTCTGGAGTCGATTTTTTCTGCAAGCGAGCTTTGACAACCCGTTCTAAAACACTCAGCCAAGTACCGGAAGCGCGGAAAAATAGCAGAAAAATTCTCTGATATTCGCTAGACTTGGGAGCGACTGTGCGCCATTTATCGAGTACGGTTTGAATTTCCGCCCACTGTTCGTCATTCAGATCGTACTCGGTTTTGGGGACAGCATCTCGATCGAAAATCACATCTTCAACCGCATCCCGGCGGTTGCGAAGGATGCGGCGGTGCAAACGGTAGGTATCGCTAACGTGAGTGCGAATAGTTCGGACAAGGCGAGCCTGTTCTGCTGTTTCTTTAGTTTTCAAACAACTTTCTAACTCTGTTGCTAATCCGATTAAATAATCATCTTTGGCAAAAATAGTGCGAAGTTGAGCGAGTTTTGTTTGCAAAACAGCAGGCTTGGCATTTTCTCGGAAATCTAGCAAAGCGCGGCCGATTTCCTGACGGTTTTGCACCTGTTCTTTGAAGCTTTCCAGGTCATCAAGACGGTAAGTTGTGGGATCTAGCAAGTGCAGCATCGTTAGAAAATCTTGCTCGCGGCCTAGAACTGGCGTTGCAGATAATAACAATACATTTTTGCTTTTCTGAGCTAGTTTTTGACAGAGTTCAAAGGACTGCTGCTGAGCGCGATCGCTCGAATTTGCCATTGCCGCCACATCATGCGCTTCATCCACAATCAGAAAATCTAGGTTAGCGTTGCGGCTAATTTGATTGATGTCGCTAACAGCCACAAGCTGCACTCGGTCAGCAAAATGAGACAAATAGAATTTATTTTCTAACTCCTGCCGCCACTGTTCGAGCAAATATTTCGGGACCAGTACCACAGCGCGTCCGTTGGGTTCATCTAGCAGGAATTGGCGGAGAATTGTCCCTGCTTCTACTGTTTTTCCCAATCCTGGTTCGTCTGCCAATAAATAGCGCACGATTGGGTCTTCTAGGACGCGCCGGACGACTTCAACTTGGTGCGGATAGAGGTCTATGTTAGCAGAAATTAAACCGGTCATGCCGCGGCTGACTGCCCGCTGTTCGATCGCAGATTGAACAAATGCCAATCGGCGATCGTGAAAATACGGCGTTTCTTGGCCTTTGACTGCTAAAATGTCGATCGGATCGGCGATCGGGATATTGCAGCGAACGTAAAGTTCGCTTTCGACTGCTTGCAAACTTTGGCTGTCGGGCAGATCAATTTCGTACTCTAATTTATCTTCATCCCAGTCATAAACTCGCCCAATTATCCATCTTTCCTGAGTGGTACTCCAGAGGTAGCAGCGGGTTTGGCGCTGAAGTCTAGCTTCTTGCAGTAGACTTAATGGCACAGTTTTGCGGATGCGGTTTTTAACTGAGCAAAAATATTCAACTACGGCATCAGTACGCGATACCTCAACAACTTTTCCGACTCCCAAATCGTTTCTGGGCGATCGAACTAACGAACCAACATCAATCATAGTTTTAGCCTGATAACATTTACTAGAATACAGCAAATCCTTTCACGTTAATAAAATTAGCAAAAGGCGATTTTTGCCTGCGTCACTTTTCTAGTCAAATGACAGTAAATCTAGTATTCTCAAAACAATAAGTTTAGCATGGTAAATAACATTTTGGGAAGTTAATAAATATGCGGGCAGCGAATAAGAATAAGTAATTACGAGGGAGGAAAAATAACCCCTGGATTACCGGATTCCCATTTCGGATATTTCTGCATAACACTGCTATAAATTTCCGAGTCTGTAAACCCTGCTAACCAAGCTTGTAGTTGTGGCCAAGGCTGTTCGTTGAACCAAGCTCGATCCGTATGAGCGAATTGACGAACAAAAGGTGCGATCGCCATATCAGCCAATGCTACATTGTTACCAAATAAATATTTAGTGGTGCTTAACTGTGAGTTGAGTTTTTCCAGGAATAAAGAACCTTCATAACGATCTACTTGGGCATCAACACCGGGATAACGATCTGGGTACTTATAACGGTCAAGATGATATTTAAACCTATCATCAAATAGAGCGATTAGTTCCAGCATTTCTGTAACAGAACCTTGCTGGGGCATCAACCATTTTTCAGGATCGTGTTGTCTTAATGCCCACAACATGATATCTATACTTTGATCGAGTACACGCCCGTCAACATCAATCAATATTGGTACTGTACCTTTGGGAGATACTTCCAACATCTCTTGTGGTTTGTCTCGCAAAACAACTTCCCGCAACTCACACACCCGATTGCTAACCATCAAGGCCAAGCGCGCCCGCATAGCATAGGGACAGCGGCGGAAGGAATACAAAATCGGGTATGTTGCTGACATATTATATCAATTCCGGTTGCACCCGAATTATTGTTGACTGTTGACTGTTGACTGTTGACTGGGGGTCGAAAAACTGAATGGTTGAGTGTTAACTGTTGACTCAATTTTATTATTTCGATGCAACAGGAAAGGATATAATTAGTCGATCGCGCGATCGGGTTTTTCGGATCAGAAACCCGGTTTCTTAGTAGATTTATCGCCACCAAACAAGATTTTTCGGAGAAACCGGGTTTCTTTGAGCTTAGTTTTAATACTATTGGTCGCAGGAGGCGTCATCTACTTTTTCCTTCGCATCGTAGCGCGCGCCTATATGTACTTGGTTGCGACGCTTAGCAAGCTCAATCTGACGTTGACGTTCAGATAAAGCTTGTTTTTTGGTTTCAGTTTTGGAGTCATGACAATGAGGACAACTCACACCAAGTACAAATAATTCAGAAGCCTTATCTTCCTGACTAATCGGGTGACGACAGCCGCGACAAAGTTCATAGTTACCCGGCTTTAACCCCTGACCAACAGAAACCCGTTCATCAAAGACAAAACATTCACCTTCCCAACGACTTTCTGCTTCCGGCACCGTTTCCAAATATTTTAAAATTCCGCCTTCGAGATGATACACTTCCTCAAAACCTTGAGTACGCAAAAAAGCAGTAGATTTTTCGCAGCGAATACCACCCGTACAAAACATTGCCACTTTAGGTTTATTGCGTAAAGCAGTTTCCCGCAGCACCCATTCCGGTAACTCAGAAAAGCTTTTTGTTTTTGGATTAATAGCGCCTTCAAAAGTACCCATAGATACCTCGAAGTCGTTACGCACATCAACCACGACAACATCGGGATCGTCAAGCAGCTTATTCCACTCATCAGGCTTAACATATTTGCCAGCCATGAGGCGGGGATTAATGTCCGGTACCCCCATCGTGACGATTTCGCGCTTCAAGCGTATTTTCAGGCGATAAAAAGGTGCTTTTTCCGAGAAAGATTCCTTGTGTACCAGATCCGCAAAACGCGGGTCACTACGCAAGAATGCCAGCACTGCGTGTACGCCCTCGGACGAGCCGGCAATCGTGCCATTGATGCCTTCTTCGGCCAGCAAGATAGTGCCTTTAACGTTGTTGTTGTTGCAACAATCGATTAGCGGTGCTTTCAGCTCAGCAAAATCAGGTAGTTCAACGAACTTATATAAAGCAGCGGTTAAGAAAGAAGCCATATATCGACTGGATAAGACTAATTAGAATTTTGAAAATTAATTTAAACCGGACGGTGGGACTCGAACCCAGGACGTTCAGCTTTAGCAGTAAGTATCGGTCAGGCAACCGCCTGCTGGCAGAGGATTGTAGGCTCAAAGCTGAATTTTGTCTCCAAATTGTCTCCAAAGTGCTAGCCTTGTCCTGTTGCTTTTTGCATTTTACCATGACCGATACGTCTAGTAGAGCCAAGAAAGGATCGGTAGTTGTCCAGACTCGCAGTGGCAGGTTGCGCTTGCAGTTGCCCAGGCAGATTTACGGGGGCGATCGCAAATACCTGTACCTGAACCTGTCTGACACCCCTGAAAACTGGGAACTGGCACAAGCTAAAGCCCAACTGATTGAATCGGACATCAGGTTTGAGCGTTTTGACCCCACCCTCAAAAAGTACAAGTCGCAAACTCACTTGACCGTCGTTGAGACTATCAAGTCCAAGCCCGAACTGACTCTAACTAAATTGTTTGAGAGATATTTAGAGTTCAAAAAACCTGCTGTCAAGCCCACAACTTTTCACTATTTAGTAACGAGCATTCAGGCTTATATTAACCGCTGTCCCTACCAAAGTTTGTCCGAGGATGATGCTTTGCAAATACGCGCGTGGCTGCTAGGCGATACTACTAACAGCATGACTAAGCGAGTTTTGACTTACGTGAATGCAGCGGTTGAATGGGGGATTAAATTTAAAATTATCACCAGGTTGTCTGCTTCCCCTTTTAACGGAATGGCAGCCGACTTGCCAAAACACAACTGGCAAAGCGACCCCGAACCTAACGCTTTTAGTCCAGAAGAAAAGGCCTTGGTATTAGAAGCTTTCAAAAACCACAAGGGGAATTGGAATGGCCGGGGTTATGGAGGGCAGAAGCTTTGTTACTACTACCCTTTGGTGCAGTTTTGGTTCATGACTGGATGCCGTCCCTCCGAGGCTGTTGGCTTGAGGTGGCGCGATATTGCCTCCGACTTTTCTCACATTGTGTTCAACGGCAGTGTGCAGCATCCGGGCGGGATAGAGACTAGGGTTGATGGTAGTAAAAACAACAAGCGCCGTAGGTTCCCTTGCAATCAGGAATTAAGCGAGTTTTTAAGAAACCTTGAGCCGGAAAATTTGGCGGACAAAAACAGTCTGGTTTTTCCCTCACCTAAGAAAGGCGGGGCGATTAATTACAGCAATTTCACTATACGAACGTGGCATAAGTTGGTTGACCCAATTACTCAGAAAACTCGCGAGTTTGAAGAAGACCGCAAAACCACCACCCCTTATTCTTGTCGGGATACTTTTATTAGCGAACAAGTTGGTAAAGGCGTACCGAGTGCAGTTGTGGCTAAGTGGTGTGATACGTCGGAGAAAGTGATTAATTCTGTGTATTTGGATGGCAAGATTTTGGAGCATTTACGCCCGCTTTGATGCTGTTAATAGGTTGATTCTAGGGTCATTTGAGGAAGATTTAGCTAGTAGCTCGAAGGCGGACAAAGACCCAGACAAAGGCCCGACACCTAAGCCACCAGCCGAAAAAGTTTATCAAAGGTTGAACCTGTTGCGCTCAAGCATAAAAAGTCGAGGGCGGAATTGGCGGATTTAGCAATCCTAAATGATTTGCTTGCGCCATACGCGAGCAAGATGCTTGCACTACAAGGATTCCGATCTCGATTAATTTTGCGACTGATTTAGGACTGCTATATAGTGGCGGTGCTCGACGTACTCGCATAGCTAGGCGATCGACCCGATCTGTATTTGGAGACAGTCAAAATTGTCTCCAAATTGTCTCCAAGTAGCTATCCAAAACCCGATGTTTATCTCCAAAAACATCCTGTGCAACCACAGATATCAAGCCCTAGAAACGCCAAAACCCTTGATTCCTCAAGAGTTTTAAAGACTGTTCCCCCAAGCGGACGGTGGGACTCGAACCCACGACGTTCAGCATGGGAAGCTGACATTCTACCACTGAATTACGCCCGCGCTTAGTGTTTTTTACTTGCGTTCACCTTCTTTCACTTTGGAGGCCCAGCGCTAAAAAACCACTAGAAAAACATTGTACAACTATTTTCTGATTTTGAGTATAGCATTTTGACAATCAATTTGGGGTGGCAGCGATCGTACACTGGAGCCATCAACTGCCGCGGACGAGCAAATTGTCATCGCCACGAAAAGCTGCCCCGAAAATTGACAAAGAGTTAGCGGCTTCTGCGCGCACGTTCGGATCGCGATCGAACTGCATCATTTTTAACAGCGCCGCCAAAGCTTCCGCAGTTTGAGTCTGCCGCCATCCCATCACCACGAACCGCACAGTAAACTCCCCATCGTTCACTTTCCTCACCAACATCGGTAGCGCCACCGCAGAAGCGCCCTTTCTCACAGCAGTTACCCCCGGCAGCCTGTCTTGAGAATCCGAATTTTGCAGCGCTGCTTGGATTTCCCTAATTTCCCTCGCCCCATTAAAATATATTTTTGTTACTTTTATTTAAGATATTAGCAAAAAGTGCCTGATTGTGGGAAAGTAATCAACTCAGTTATTAGATTGTGCCGGCAAATTAACAGCCTCAAACTTAAACACGAGAAGAAGTTCAGAAAGTAATTGGTGAATTCGATCGATATTGGCAACCGCTAATCGACGATACTCTGGAAATGACTCAAAAGGTAAAAATGCCCCAGCCAAAAGTGATGAAGCAGTTAACAACATAATCCAGAGATAGTTTATATCGACGCGGCGCTAGCGAATTTGGGAGCGCCACAAGCTGCCTAAAAACAAGATTAATTACGGTTCTGTATGGTCTTCTGTTTTTTTAGGTTTATCTACTTAATTGTACTGTTTTCTTTCGCCGCCTATTATCCCTAGCCCCACTGCTTGAGAAGAGTGGACAAGATTCCGGTTGGAAGTTCCTCGATAAGTAGGGGAACTGAGGGGAACTCGACTCTCTGGCAAACATTCATAGAATTGCTACGATCGCAGAAGGTGAAAAATTTACTCCTTATCAACTTTCAAGAGTACAATTAGTAGAATTTTTGATAAATCTCAACCCTCACGATTGTCCCCCTTGATGCAGGCAGTATGGCTCTCTATAATATCAACAATAATAATAATAATAATAATAATTTGAAAATCGCTCAAACGCACGCGCAGACTGCCCCTCAATATATCTGCAGGTAGATGGTTAATCATTTATTTTAGGATTATCAACCATTATAATAAATATAAACTCTAAAATAATACTGAGTCAAAAAAAGAATAAACAGGGTATAAAAAATGACTAGAAAAAATAATTCCAAGAAATCTCAACGTAAAGTTGGTATCCAAGTCCATCGCAAGCAACAAAACAATCAAAACGACTTATTTCCTGTAGTCGGAATAGGAGCTTCTGCAGGTGGATTGGAAGCCTTTATGAAATTACTGAGCCATTTGCCGATCGATACCGGCATGGCGTTTGTAATAATTCAGCATATGTTGCCGAGTCAGGGAAGTGTGTTGAGTGTGATTCTGGCTCGATCGACCCAGATGCGCGTGCATGAGGTGACAGATGGGATGCTCATAGCACCGAATCAGGTGTACGTTATCCCCGCGAATTTCAGCATGACCATTGAGGGCTCACTGCTGAAGCTAAAGCCTCGCGGCAGACGAACCGGGGTATTTATGTCCGTCGATACTTTTCTGTTATCCCTCGCCGAAGAACGGGGGAACAAATCCATTGGCGTCATTTTGTCCGGGGGCGACGGCGATGGTGCCCAAGGGTTAAAAGCGATTAAGGCTGCCGGCGGTATTACTTTTGCCCAATGTGAAAATTCGGCACAAGTTAGCTGTATGCCGAATACTGCGGTGGCTACGGGTCAGGTAGACTTTATCTTGACACCGGAAAAAATTGCCCAGAAAATAGCAGAGATCGGCCGTCATCCCTACATTGCCGCTCAACCTGCGACAGAATCGACAACCAGCGAAGAGACGATCGCAAATAAAGATGCGATCGCCATTATCTACAGTTTGCTGCGGGCTGCTACAGGAGTTGACTTTACTAACTACAAGCAAACCACCTTGAAGCGGCGGATAAATCGGCGGATGTTGCTCTACAAGCTGGAACGGATCGAAGATTATGCCGAATATCTCCAAAACGCCCCGACAGAAGTAACGGCGCTGTATCACGATGTCTTAATTCATGTCACCAGCTTTTTTCGCGACCCCGAAAGCTTTGAAGCCTTAAGCAGCAATGTTTTTCCCGCAATCGTCAAAGATAAATCGCCGAAAACACCGATCCGAATTTGGATTGCCGGCTGTTCAACCGGCGAAGAAGCTTACTCGATGGCCATCTGCTTGCTAGAGTTTTTAGCAGCTCGATCTACTAACCTGTCGATTCAGATTTATGCCACAGACATCAGCGAAAATGCGATCGTGAGCGCCCGCACTGGCTTTTATACCCGGGCCCAAGTCGCGAATGTTTCAGCCGAACGCCTGCATCGGTTCTTTGTCGAAGTCGAGGGCGGATACCAAATCGCTAAGCCCGTGCGGGAACTCTGCGTCTTTGCCAGACAAAACCTGATCGCCGATCCGCCATTTTCCCGGATGGATTTGATTGCCTGTCGGAACGTGCTGATCTATCTGGGACCAGAGTTGCAGAAAAAACTGCTGCCGCTGTTCCACTACGGGCTCCGGCCCGCGGGCTTTTTGCTGTTAGGCACTTCGGAAACGGTTGGTGAGTTTTCAGAATTCTTTGCAGTATTCGACAAAAAGAATAAAATTTATACTAAAAAACAGCGATCGCATTGGCTCAGCATGGATTTAAATGCTAGCAATTATCCTCTGACAGCCTCCAACCATCCACCGCAGCAGACCGAAAGATGGGAGGAAATCGAAATGGAGAAAGAAGCCGATCGCATTGTTTTGAATCACTATGCCCCTGTCGGGGTCGTGATTAACTCAGCCAGCGAGATTCTGCAATTTCGAGGACAGACGAATCCCTACCTAGAAGTCGCTCCCGGTAGGGCGAGCTTTAACTTGCTGAGAATGGCAAAAGAAGGATTGCGCGTGGAACTGGGAACTGCAATTCAAGAAGCCTCACGGCAGAAGCAACCGATCGCACGGGCAGGCTTGCAAGTTAAAGAGGGCGAGATCGTCCGGCAGGTCGGAATTAATGTGATTCCATTCCAAGCCGACGCTGTGGCAAAAGACTATTTTTTAGTGTTGTTTCAAGAGGAGTCCCCGACGATCTCTGCAAAGCCTGCTGCTGACGATGCTAAAGTCAATTCCGATCCTTTACAGGCTGAAAGTCAGGAGATTGCAAGGCTGCTAGAGGAACTGAAAACCACTAAAGAACATCTCGGAGCGATCGTCCAAGAACATCAAGCCGCTAATCAAGATTTGAGAGCCGCCAACGAAGAGATTTTGTCGAGCAACGAAGAGTTGCAAAGCATGAATGAGGAACTCGAAACGGCGAAAGAAGAGATTCAGGCAACCAATGAAGAACTCAACACGATTAATGACGAATTGCAGCGGCGCAATGTTGAATCGACTCAGGTGAGCAACGATTTAGAGAATCTGCTGGCCAGCATCAATATCCCGATCCTGATGCTGGGAAGCGACCTGCGAATCCGCCGGTTTACTCCCGCAATCGAAGGTATCTTCAACTTAATTTCTACCGATGTCGGGCGGTCTTTGAGCGACATTACTCACAAGTTGATAGTACCCGACTTAGAGCAATGGATTTTAGAGGTGATCCGCACGCTCAATTTGAAAGTTCAGGAGATTCAAGATCGAGACGGTCGTTGGTACGATTTTCACATTCGACCCTACCGGACGATCGACAACAAGATTGATGGCGCTGTGCTGATGTTGGTGGATATCAACGAGCTAAAAGTGAGCGCCCAGCAGTTGATGGAAGCGAAAAATTACGCCGAAACGATCGTGGAAACCGTGCGGGAACCATTGCTAGTGCTAGATCTCGAACTGCGGGCGATCACCGCCAACCGTTCTTTCTACGAGACGTTTCAGGTGATGCCGAGCCAAACTGAGCAGCGCTCACTGTTCGATATGGGTAATGGACAGTGGAATATTCCCGAGTTGCGATCGCTCCTAGAAGAAATTCTGGCAGGCAACCCCGAGTTTCAAGATTTTGAAGTAGAGCATGACTTTGAGCAGATCGGGCATAAAATAATGCTGCTCAATGGCCGCAAAATGCCTCCGATAGGCGATACACAGATGGTTCTGTTGGCGATCGAGGACATCACCGAACAAAAACAGTTGGAGACAGAACGCAGCCTTCGGATTCAAGAACAATCGGCTCGTGCCGCTGCTGAGGATGCCAACCGCATCAAAGATGAGTTTTTGTCCGTCCTCTCTCACGAACTGCGGACGCCGCTCAATGCGATGATTGGCTGGGCACAGTTGCTGCGCCTGAAAAAATTTGACGAGGCTAAAACAGAGGAGGCGCTAAAAACGATCGAGCGCGCCGCCAAAGCACAAAACCAGCTCATCGATGACATCTTAGACGTTTCGCGGATTACCACAGGCCAATTTCGGCTCACTGCTTCTGAAATTGAGCTGAATCCACTGGTTGCAAATGCGATGGAGGTGGTTCGTTTGGCAGCAGAAGCCAAAAATCTTCAAATTGAATCCAGGCTAACTCCTTTAACACTAAACGTATTGGGCGATCCAAACCGTTTACAACAGGTAGTGTGGAATCTACTTTCAAACGCGATTAAATTCACCCCAGCCGGAGGAAGAATTGAAGTCGCATTAGACTACATTGATGGCATGGCTCAAATCCAAGTTAGCGATACTGGTCAAGGCATTCAGCCTGATTTTATCCCCTATGTGTTCGATCGCTTCCGTCAGGCCGATAGTAGTTGCTCTCGCAGAGAAGCTGGATTGGGGCTAGGACTCTCGATCGTCCGTCATTTAGTAGAACTCCACGGCGGTACTGTTAGTGCAGAAAGTCCGGGTGAGGGACAAGGGGCAACCTTTACCGTGAGGTTGCCGCTACGAACAGATATCCGAGAAAGTTAAACACTAATATTTACCAAAGACAGAATTGATATCAATTCTGGTTGTACCGTCCGTGATTGTTGAATGTTAACTGTGCTTTAATTCTGCAATTTCCGTAGACGTGCGCCATCGAAATGTTGGCAGTGGTTATCTGCGTTCATCGGCGTCGATCCGCCTGCATCTGCGGCAAAAAAAAGCAATAATCTCTAAATAACCATAACTCCAAATAGCCCTAACCAATAACTATTTAGCAACCTTAACCTCAGCGCCATCCTTAAGAAAACCAGCCCCAGTAACAACTACCCGATCGCCCGCCTTCAAACCTTTTTTAACCACCACCTTAGCAGCAGTCAAATCGCCCACAGCACCCCCGGAAATTTCCCCAATTTCCACCGTTTGAGCCTGTACCTTGTCCTCGCCCACAAGTTTATAAACAATAGAACTGCCGTCAGCTTGCGGCACAATAGCTTTAGCCGGCACTTTTAAACCTTGAGCCGTTGCCGTCGAAATAGATGCGCGCAAAAACATTCCCGATCGCAAAAACTCGCTTGCCGGCAAATCAATCTTCACCGTAGCTTGTCGATTTTGCGGGTCAACTAGCGGCGAAATCTCTCGCACAGTTCCTGACAACTTAATGCGCTTGTCAGAGTCAGAAGTAATTTGGACTGCTGTTCCAGGTCGGACTTGCGAAACCTGAGTTTCCGGTACTTTTAATTGCAGTTCCAGCTTGTTGCCGCGAATAATCGAAAAAAGTTTTTGACTGCCCGAAGAAACATCGCCAACTCGACCAATTCTTTCAGCCACAGTGCCACTATCCGGCGCTCGAACAATTGTTTGTTCTAGTTGAGTTTGTAACTGTTTGACTTGGGCATCATTGCTGCGGACACTTGCTGCGTTATTTCCGAC
This sequence comes from Microcoleus sp. Pol14D4, assembly GCF_036701245.1. Taxonomy (NCBI): domain Bacteria; kingdom Bacillati; phylum Cyanobacteriota; class Cyanophyceae; order Oscillatoriales; family Microcoleaceae; genus Microcoleus; species Microcoleus sp. Pol14D4. Next base: position 9,711 of record NZ_JAUBQM010000024.1, on the reverse strand, counting down.
ATTTGCTCTGGCACTGCTGACACTCGCTCCGGCCGTATTCACTTTTGCACGAGCGCTGGCGAGAGCGGCTCTAGCCGTACTGATATTAGCTTCAGCAGTAGCTACTTTAGCGAGAGAAGATTGCACTTCTTCCGCTGCTTTATTCTGTTCTTCCAAAGCTGTATTCAAGTCAGCTTTAGCTTTGTTCAAGTCTTGAACAGCAGTCTGCCGTTCTGTCTTGCGTCTTTCTAAATCTTGCTTACTAATTACTCCCTGGGTCGCCAAATCTTGGGTGCGATTTACTTCTCTTTGAGCTTGATCTAATTTAGCCTGAGCCGAGGCAATACCTGCTTTAGCTTGAGTGACACCGGCTTTAGCTTGTTCCACACCTGCCCTTGCCTGCCCGACGCCTGTTCTGGCTTGCGCTGCGTCAGCGATGGCTTTTTCTACGCCAGCTTGGGCTTGAGCGACCCCGGCTCGGGCTTCTTGTTGGGCTGACTGAGCTTGCTCTACCTGAGCTTCGGCTTGTTCTACGGTAGAATTGGCCGATTGTACTCCCGCAAGCGCTTCGGCAATTTGCGATCGTAACACCGAATCGTCCAAAACCGCCATCGTCTGACCTTTTTCTACCACATCCCCTTCATTCACCAACACCTGCTTGATTTGCAAACCGTTGGCTTGTGGCAGTACCGGCAGCAAGTCATAGGCTGCCACCGTGCCTGTCGCTTCCAAAGTTTCACCCACCTGGGCAGATTCCACAGGCGCCACTGTCACCGTCGCAGCCGTCGCCTGCTGAGTTGCCGATGGAATTGGAGCTGCCGGAGGTGAACTCTGCTTGCCCCCAGTCAAGTTTACTGCTAGCAGCGTTGCAGCCACCCCAACCCCCGCGCCCGCCAACAAGGCCGGCCACCTGATTTCTTTACGGGGCCCAACTTCAGTTGCTTCTGGTTCCCACTCTTCTGATTGTTCCCCCTCCATTTCTGGAGCTTCTAGGGCAACTTCTCGTTCATCTTCCTCACCGGATAACGACCAGCGAGAGTGTTCTGAGACCCCACTTTCAGGTACATCCACTGCTGAGTTCTTGTCGCGTCCGCTCTGCACGGGGGGAAGGGGTTGCTTTTCTTCCGCTTCTGAAAAAATTTGATTGGTCACGGTAGTTCCTCTCGCCGTTATTAGCCTGTGATTTTTTGATTGTAAAGAAAGATTGCGGTTTTTATATTTGATTCATTTTAGCGGATGGCCTCAGCAGTCCCGCGTCCCCCTTTTGGGTGAGTGTGGTGCCCTTTCACATTACAATGGCGAATTGATCCGAGTTTGTACGATCGACATTTAATTTGATCGGTCTGTGGGGCATACTGAATATTAGAGTGATTTCGGATCGTGGGGTCGATCGGGCTGGCATTTGTGTCTCCCCAACTGGCTGAGCCGTCACCTATCTATCAATCCACAGAAAAGTCAGTCTAATCTTGAACTGATTATTCCTAATCTATACTCTCCTGTGTTTATTGTATAATACGGCACATCTGCTAAAAAACTTGTGCCAATTTATTTAAAAAAAATCAAAATGAATAGTCTCTTTTCTCCCCTCCAACAGTTTCTAATTACTTGGCTGCTAGTGCTAGTGACGGGATGGTTTACCCTAACTGCTGTCAGTTATGTTGGGGAACTGGTGAGCATTTTAGTAACAGCGGGACTCATTGCATTTTTATTAAATTATGCAGTAAAAAGACTGCAAGTATTTTTGCCGCGGGGAGTAGCTGCGGGGCTGGTTTATTTAACTGCAGGTGTGATAGTAGTAGTAATCGGTTTAACTATTGTGCCGCCCGTATTCAGCCAAGCGAGCCAGTTGGGGGTGAGGTTGCCGGAATTGCTGGAGTCGGGGCGGCTGCAGCTAGGTGAATTTCAAGCGTGGAGTGCCGAGCGCAATTTACCGTTTGACGTGCAAATATTCGAGCAGCAACTGTCAGCTAGAGTCCAGGGACAAGTCCAGGCGATCGCCGGTACGGGTTTAGGCTTAGTTGTAGGTACTGTTAACTGGTTTTTGGACTTAATTTTTATTTTGGTAATTTCCTTTTATATGCTCCTAGACGGGAAAAGAGTGTGGCAGGGTTTGACCAGCATTTTTTCCCCAGACATTCGCTATGTTTTAACAGAGACTTTGGAGAGAAACCTCCAGCGATTTGTATCGGGACAGTTATTGCTGGGACTATTTATGGCCATCTCGTTGACTCTGGCTTTTTGGTGGCTGCAAGTGCCGTTTTTTCTGTTGTTTGCCGTGTTTATAGGGTTGACGGAAATAATTCCGTTTATTGGAGCAACTTTGGGAATTGGGACTGTTAGTATAATTGTAGCCTTTATTGATTGGTGGCTGGCGCTGCAAGTGTTGGTAGTGGCGATCGGTCTCCAGCAAATCAAGGATAATTTAGTAGCTCCCCGAATTATGGGCAATCTCACCGGATTAAGTCCGGTAATTATTTTCACAGCTTTGCTCTTAGGAGGAAGAGTCGGAGGATTGTTGGGAGTTATCTTAGCAATCCCGCTCACTGGGGTTGTAAAAAGTATAGTAGAAATTGTACTCAATCCCAAATTGCCACCCCAAACAGGCTCGTTTTTCTACAATCCTTTTAGCGGGGAGCAATTGGGAAAAATAGCAGAAGATGAAACTAGAATAATTATGGTCGGAGATGAACACAAGTAGTCTAATTTTTGTAGTAAGCAATTCAATTATGAAAACTTTTATAAGTCAGGAATTAACTTTTTGCTGCTGAGTCCATTAAGAAAAGACTAAAGTCTATACAAAGAACTTTAAGAACTTTAGTCTTTATTACTAACCCACTTAAAATCTTCAACCTAAAAACTTATGAACTGGTGGCAAAATCTTAGAAACAATCCTCTAGCTCGGTTGGGAGCCATGCTACTGTTAATTTTTTATACAGTCGCACTTTTCGCCGAATTTGTGGCACCTTACGACCCCTACGACTCTCAATTAAACGGTTCATTGCTGCCACCGACTCAGATTCATTTAACTACCCAAGACGGGCGATTTATCGGGCCCCACGTTTATCCGACTACTCAGGGCCCGGTGGATGCGAATACCGGCGCTCGCGAGGTAATTGTAGACTGGCAAAAACCCTCTGCTGTCGGTTTATTTGTCAAAGCTTCTCCCTATAAGTTTTTAGGAATTTTGCCTTTTGACAGGCATCTTTTTGGCACTACCGGAGAAGGCCAAATTAATCTTTTAGGCACGGACGAACAAGCTCGCGATCAATTCAGCCGCTTAGTACACGGCAGCAGAATTAGCCTCAGCATCGGTTTAGTAGGAATAGCAATTTCTTTTCCCTTGGGATTGTTAATCGGAGGCATATCTGGTTATTTCGGCAGTTGGATTGATAGTATTTTAATGCGTTTCGCCGAAGTATTGATGACGATTCCCGGTCTTTATTTATTAGTAGCGCTAGCAGCAGTATTGCCACCGGGATTGACAAGTGCTCAACGATTTATATTGATTGTGCTGATTACTTCATTTATCAGTTGGGCGAGTTTAGCCCGGGTGATTCGCGGTCAGGTACTGTCAATTAAACAGCTAGAATTCGTGCAAGCGGCGCGGGCAATGGGTGCCAATCCAATTTATATTATTGTCCGCCACGTTTTGCCACAAACTGCTACTTATGTAATTATTTCTGCTACTTTGTCGGTTCCGGGTTTTATTGTGGCGGAGTCGGTTTTGAGTTTAATTGGCTTGGGAATTCAACAGCCCGATCCTTCTTGGGGAAATTTATTATCCCTGTCTACTAATGCTTCAATTTTAGTGTTGCAGCCTTGGTTGGTTTGGCCTCCGGCCATACTGATTATTTTGACTGTGTTGGCGTTTAATTTATTGGGGGATGGTCTGCGGGATGCTCTCGATCCGAGAAGCATTCAACGGTAATTGGGAGTTAGTAATTTTTACTTTCCATGCCGCTCCGGTGTAACAGTTACGATCCCTAATTTTGCAGATGAACAGGCAAGCGAATGGTAAAAGTAGAACCAACACCCTCCTGACTTTTTACGGAAATATTGCCACCCATCATTAGGCAAAAACGCTGGCTGATTGCTAGTCCCAAACCGGTGCCGCCGTACTTGCGGGTGGTGGAAGCGTCTGCTTGGGTAAAGGGTTGGAAAATGTGCTGCAACTGGTCGGGAGTCATCCCAATTCCTGTATCTATACAATTTACAACTAAAAATTCTTTACTAGCCTTTGAAGATTGAGAGCTTGCTACAGTTTCATAAGTGTTTTCTTGTTTTGCTTCGCTGCTGTCGCCCCCAATCTGTTCTCGGCTAGCGGTGAGGGTAATTGTACCGTTTTGAGTGAATTTGGCGGCATTGCTCAGCAAATTTAATAAAATCTGCTGCAATTTCGTAATGTCACCGTGCATAGTGCCGATATTGCTAATTTGGTGCAAGTTTAGAGTGTTGCCGTTTTTCTCAATTAGCGGCTCGGCGGTAGATGCGACATCTTCAATCAAGGCGGCGATGTCGAAGGTTTCTAAGTAAAGATCCATGCGGCCTGCTTCGATTTTAGAAATGTCGAGAATGTCGTTAATTAGCGATAGCAAGTGTCTGCCGGAAGAGCGGATTTTGTCTAAATCTGGGGTGAGTTCATCGTAACCCAATTCTGCGGTTTCTTCTTGGAGCATTTCGCTGTAGCCGATGATGGCATTCAGAGGTGTTCGCAGTTCGTGGCTCATGTTGGCTAAAAAGGCGCTTTTTGCGGTGGAAGCGGCTTCGGCTGCTTCTAGGGCGAGTTGCAAGGCGGATTCAAAGACTTTGCGATCGCTAATATCCTCGACGCTGCCTTCATAGTAGAGTACCTTGCCGTCGGCGTCGCACACTGCACGCGCGCTTTCGGAAATCCAAATTACACTGCCGTCAACGCGGTAAACTTCTGACTCAAACCCCGAAACTTCTCCGAATTCTTCCATCACCCGCATAAACTTATCGCCCTGCTGAGGATTGACGTAAGCTTGCTGCCTGATGTTTGTGAGATTTGATGTCAATTCTTCGGGAGTGGCGTAGCCGTAGATGCGCGCTAAAGCTGGATTTACGCTCAAGAATTGGCCTTCGGGGGTTCTTTGAAAAATGCCTTCGACGGCATTTTCAAAGATGCTGCGATATTTTTGTTCTGCTTGACGCAAAGCGATTTGTGTACGATCGCGCTCGCTAGCTTCGATCGCCAATGATACCAAATCTGCCAGGGAAGCAGCAAAATTTTGTTCTTCTAATGTCCAGTTGCGAGTAGTTCCCACTTGTTCGATACAGATGACTCCCACTGTTTGTCCTCCCAGCCGCACCGGCGCATCTAAGGTTGATGTAGTACCCATTTGTGCAAAGTAAGATTCGGCAAATTCTCTGGTTCTAATATCTGAGAGAGCGTCCTCGGCTGCGATCGTCCGGTGTTCTTCCAAAGCTTGAAAATAACCTGGATAGTCTGCTGCTGCGACTTCATTACCTTGGGAATGCTGCGGGTTGCTGCGGTGAAATTGGTCGATACATTGCAGTTTCGATCGGCTTTCATCGTACAACCAAGCACCGGCTCGTTCTACATCTAGGGTATGAGCGGCAGCTTCGGTGATTTGCCTCAAAGCTACTTGCAAATCGCCTCGATACAGCGCTTTATTTCTTGCCAGTTCTACCAAAACCGTATTTTGTTTGAGCAATTGTTTTTGCCTTTGGCGTCGCGCCGATTCGGCTCGCTTCTGTTCGGTAATGTCGCGGGCCACCCAAATTACGGATTCTTCTGAAAGCGGTGAAATGCTGGCGGCAAAACAAACTTCGCGGTTGTCAATGGTTAAATCGTACTCGATGCTGACAGTTTGCTGAGTATCTAAAGCTGCTCGGATGTGGTTGATAAAATTGTCGGCTGTAGCTTGCGGAAACACATCTTTGAGTGTTTTGCCAACTAATTCTTCGGCTGGTTTGTAGAGCAGAGAAATATTTGTAGGCGCGATTTTTAAGTAGCGACCAGTGGAGTCCACAACTATAATTAATTCGTTCATGGCTGCAAACAAAGCCCGCAATTCTGCTTCGGCGGCTTCGAGTTCGGCCGTCCGCTCTGCTACTCGCTGTTCTAAACTAGAGTTGGTTTGTTCTAGGGTAAAAAAAGACGCTCGCAATTGTCGCGCCATTTGATTGAAAGACTGAGCTAGGAGACCGAGTTCTTTGACTCCTTGAACTTCGACTTCGCCGTCTAATTCTGCGGAGGTGAAGTCGGAGGATTCGGACATTTTTGTTAAAGCTTTGGAAGCCTGCAACAATCGGGTAATCGGTTTGACAACCCAGCGAGAGGTGAAAATTCCGAGTGCGATCGCCAGTACGAAGGCAAAAAAGCATAATAAGATAGTTGTGCGAGTGTTGGCATTAATTTGCTCCATAAAGTCTGCTTCCGGGATTGCGACTACAATCAGCCAATCGAGGCCACGGCCGTCTTGCAGGGGAGCAACGGTAATGAATTGACGTTTGCCGTCTATCTCGAAGGTAAACTGTCCTGGGTTGTCAATTTGTTCAAAACTACCAAATCGTTTTTGCAAGTATGTGGAGGTCGATCGAATTAGCAAATTTTTGCTCTGTGTCGCCAACAGCCGTTTTTGTCCGTCTTTGTCGGTGACAAAGGGCAATTCGTCTGTGGAACTGGCGACTATTTCCCCGCTGCGTTCGATCGCAAAGACTTGTCCCGACGGGCTAATTTTGATGCTTTTGAGAAAATCGCTGATTTGAGAAAGAGTCAGGTCAATTGCCAGTACCCCCTGCAGGCTACCCGTTTGGTTGTAGATGGGCATCACCGGCGTAATCCCCAGCACGGGCGGTGCTGCGAAGGTGTAGATAGGAGACCAAGTGGCTTTGCCTGACTGTTTGGCAGCTTTGTACCACGGTCTAGTACGGGGGTCATAGGGGACGGTTTTGATTAGCTCAGTGCGATTTCCTTGGCTATCCAGGCGATAAATTTGGCGGTTTGGAGCGGTTGATTCGTCTCTGATGTATACTAAGTGTTCTGCTTCTCGCTTGAGCAAGACGAATCTGCCCTGTTCGTCGCCGTAGTAGATGGTTGTATTTCGATCGCTCAGCTTGGTCTGGTTCCACAAATAGCGCTCTAAGTTGGGGAGGTCTTCCGGGTCTAAGTTTCCAGAGGCGATCGCAGCAGTATTCATTTGTAGGAACAGGTGAGACACATCCCCAAAACTGCGGAAATTTTCTTTCGTCCTCGCTGCAACTTCCAAGCTTAACCTCGTAGCAAGGTCATTGACAGCTTTCTGGCCGTTGCGAAACGAAAGCCATCCAGTCACGCCGACTGCTACGGAGATTTGCACCACCAGCGGTATCAACAAAACTAGGCTTAGTGACATCTTGGGCGAGCTTTTCATCACACAACTGCTCAGACTTTTCAATAACATCAATATTCTGACACCTACCAGGTTTGCGTATCGTTTGTCGCTTAAAAGAGATCCTCGATATAAGTTACAGTGTTGTACACAAATAGTGAAGTGCAGTGATCGGCAACTCAAAACGGGGCTGAGGTTTCCACCGCTAGTGTAAAAACTTGTAACATTAATCATGGCACTACTTGCCTGAATGTGGCGATCGCTCTAGGGACTCCCGGTCAAAAAGTCACACACCATAAAAAAAAGCTACTTTAGGCCTGTGCTCCACACTCTGGCTGTCATCAGTCTTTGCCAATTATTCAATTTTTTAATCTAAACTTTTAAATCTAAAAGGTCTCACTTTCTCCGGGTAGGGATTGTCTTCCTTACGCCTAGTTAATAAAAAATTGATTTTATTTTTTTCTACCGTGCCAGGACAAATGTAAATTCTGTGACAATCGGCTGTTAAAAAATTTGCTATTAATAAGATAAGCCGCCAAAATCCCTTAGCGTAGCGGAGCGTAGCGGGGCGTAGCGGGGCGTAAGCCATCGAGTACCAAAAGGATAATTGAAGCATCTGCATTCCATCAAAAGCAGCAAATTAAAGCGTTTTTGGCTTTTTTGGATGCTCAATCTTTGGGCAAAATAATACTTCTGGAGGATGACATGAACTATACATTTGAAATCCTGGGCGTATCTCCAACTTTAACATTTTTTAACCAGCAGCAGGAATTGCTGAAACAACAGCAGCCGTCGGGTGTAGAATACTTGGGAAACTGGAAGTGTACTCTCGATGCGTTTGTGGCATCCGTGGAGACAGTTTCTCCTTACCGGGGCTGGGATGTCGATCGAGTTGTAGACACCGTGATTAGTTTCTGGATGAACAACTCCGATAGCATCCAGTATTGGAGGCACAGGCTGGAGGATGCCGGCAGCGAAAACTTGTTAGTAGCCAGAGTAGGCGATATCAAGTCTTTGCAAGCTGCATTTGAATCGCTGCTGGGCGAATAGGAAAATCACCAATTGCGAAAAAGTCGATCGACTTTTTCGCAAAAATCAACTCAACTGTCTATTAGCAATGCTCAATTTCCCTGATTCGCGGCACGGAAGTCGCAGATATAAAATATCTGTTTCTTCCATCTTCTGCCTTCCATCTGCCTGATGCCTTCAACATCTGATTAATGACTAATGACTTCGCAATTGGCAATTCCCAAATATTATGTCTCGTTCCAAAGCCCTGCAATCTTATATTTTTCTCCGCTTGCTCCTCGCACCGCTAATGTTGTGGACAATCACCACAGCAGTATTTTTATTGTTGCGGGCCACTCCGGGCGACCCTATAGATGCCATTCTCGGCTCACGAGCTCCCGCAGCCGCCAAAGAAGCCATGCGAACCCAACTCGGCCTCGACGCACCCCTGTGGCAGCAATATTTCAAATACATGAAAGACTTGTTGAGCTTCGACTTGGGAACCTCAATCACCACTCGCGGACAAACCGTGTGGCAAATTATCGGAGATTATTTCCCCGCTACAGTGGAATTAGCAGTTTGTAGCATGGCCATAGCTTTAATTGTCGGCATCAGTATCGGTTCTCTGGCAGCATCCCGCCCCAACACTATTTTCGATGCTGCAGGCCGTTTGTTTGGCATTATCACTTACTCGCTGCCCGCTTTTTGGGCCGGCATGGTTTTGCAATTAATTTTCGCAGTGCAGTTGGGATGGTTTCCCTTGGGAACTCGCTTTCCCGTCACATTCCCCGCCCCCGAAGGGTACACAGGACTATACACGATTGACAGTCTTCTCAGTGCTAACCCTGGTCAGTTTCTCACATCTTTGCATTATTTGGCACTTCCAAGTTTGACGTTGGGGATTCTTTTGAGCGGCATTTTCGAGCGCATTGTCAGGGTGAATCTCAAGCAAACTTTGCAAGCAGATTATGTCGAAGCAGCTAGAGCTAGAGGCATTCCCGAATTCCAGATTTTATGGGCTCACGCTCTGAAAAATGCACTAATTCCGGTGATTACTGTCTTAGGATTGACTTTTGCTGCACTGTTGGGCGGTGCTATTTTAACAGAGGTTACTTTTTCTTGGCCGGGGCTGGCAAATCGCCTTTACGAAGCGATTAGCTTGCGGGATTATCCAACTGTTCAAGGTATTGTGGTGTTTTTTGCGGCAATTGTCGTAATTGCCAGCATTGTAATTGATATTTTGAACGCTTACGTTGACCCGCGAATTCGGTATTAAAGGAAGTTAGTTGTTAGTAATTGCTCAACTAGGGGAAAAAAGGGAGCCATGAAGAGAGAGGGCTTTTTGAATAGCTTGATAAGCAGTTAAGCC
>NZ_JAUBQM010000193.1:0-1464 GCF_036701245.1 Microcoleus sp. Pol14D4 | reverse complement strand
GCCTATCTTTTTTTACCACAAGTTGGCTCAATCCTTACTAACTATGGGTTTGGGGCGGGTTGTCACCCCCCCAGCTAGCATAGAGGATTTTTACTCTTAGTGGTTCCCTACGCTTCTCACCAACAGTTAATCTCAGAACAACAGGCATTAATCAGTCCGATTCTGGGCCTGCTAAAAAATTATTAAATTTATTCAAAACGTTTCTGCTGGAATGGACTTTGACACGCCACAGCTTCTTGCTGTTTTACCCGATTTCTTAAAATCGCTGATGGTCATAAGAATGGGGATGTAAAATAGGCACTTTTATAAAAATTGTTTGTTACAGTGCAATTACGATCGCTGGTTCATTGGTGACAAATTAAGACTTAATTGCATTTGTCAATCAGTAATATTACTCAAAAAAACTGCTTTTTTAGGAATGGAAAATTCACGATTTGAGAGGGAGTAAGTATAAATATCACCCTCGGCATGATTCCTCGATCGCCCAAATCTCAGTTTTCTGCCCAAAATCTGAGCAAATGTTGACCATAATTGCTGATTGACAAATGCTTTCTTAGCTTAACTTGTTACCAATGATGCACAATAAAAGATATCAGCTCAGAGACGGTTCCCTTAAACCATTGCCTGGTAAGTTTTGCAGCTTGCTTGTTACCTCGCTAGGTCAGTCTTGCTTTACAAATTGCTATTTACCAGATGCGATTGCCCTGTCACCCAAAACTACATCATTTGACTTCACTAAACCTATGCACAGCATTCATCAGCTTCTTTGAAGGACTGGCCTCTTTCCCGAATTTCTAGTCAAGGCAGGTCAATCAATTCAGTACCCCACAAAAAGTACAAATTTTGGGTGATAAATTCCTCCATTTTCTAGGCAAGCTGGGGGTTGTTTTTACTACAATAAACCATAATTTCTAAAAATATAAACCGTAAGCAGCATAAACTATCTCGCAAACATCAAGATTAAAATCCTCGCAATAAAGACAGTTTAGCGGTCATTACTCACGAAAAAAAGGCAAACGCTCGTGAGTAATGACCGGAAAAAATATCTCCCAAATTGGTGCAGGAAAACCAAGTCATCGTTGTTGAAAAGCTGGCAGTTAATAAATTGGTTAAATAAAATTCTATCCCAAAAAAGTAGCGATTGCTGCTGGTCAATTTTGACCCGAACGTTGAAATACAAGGCTGAAAGAGACGGTAAAAATTACCTAGAGACTGGTCGTTTTTTTGCACCATCGAGTAAGAGTTGCCACGTAGGTCTGAATCAGGTGGGTAGCCTTCCGTTGGAAGTACGTAGCTGGACTTGTTCCAACTGCAAAATTAAGCACGATAGAGATGTGAATTCTGCTATCATTATTGGCGATGAAGGGCTGGGATTATTAGCGTTAGGAACTATAGCGATCGCAAATGATTTGTAAATCATAAATCATGTATAATGAGGGAGGTGGATCTAAGTAGAAGTTAAGA
>NZ_JAUBQM010000023.1:0-71306 GCF_036701245.1 Microcoleus sp. Pol14D4 | reverse complement strand
GAGTACATTTGGTGTGGGTTTAGATGGAGAAAAGTGGGTTAATTATCTAGAAGAATATTCTTTAGAAGTGGAACAGTAAACGCCAGTTAACTCCAAATAAACGCCGCTTTTATCAACAAGGTATGCGGGCTGCAACTCTTATACAGTCTATCTCGTAGACCTCTTTGTCACCCCCCCAGGGTGGTCGCAACTCAAATCTTTATTGCGACTGTTTTCGCCAACCAGCACTAAAATGGTTGACACGATAATTGCTGTGCCTCTTGACTTGATTAATCCGAAACATCTTAAAAACTGGTTTACTAATTGCTGCTACTGTACCTCATAACATCCGGAAGTGCTGTAAAAAAGAATGCCTGTATTGTGCAGCGGCGATTGATTTAGAAAATCGCAAGATCCAAACTTAAGCATGATCTCGCAATATGGTGTTTGTTCGGGGTAATTCTCCGGTGGTTGCCCCTACATGATAAGTGCGGGTCTTGTACAATTAGGTAGTTCGTAAAAATTAACACATTTCTCTATATTTAAAATCTCTATTTTAAAATATCTTTCCGCTTGTGCAATAGCAAAGTTGCGGTCAAATAAACTGCTGCGTGCAGACCTAAAATTTCCATATTCCGAGCTAAGTTTTGCCAAGTCGGTTCGTAGACTGCACTCTTCTCGAATAACTGCGGTAAGATTGTGCGATCGCACAATCTTACCGCACTTCCCTCAACCGTTCACATAATAATCCCGCGTTCCCTTCGCATTCATCGCTTCCCCGAGTCGATTTAACCCGTACACGTAAGCAGCAGTTCTCATGGAAACTGACAATTCCTGAGATTCTTTCCAAATTGCTTCTGTTTCTTCAACCATTTTATGCTTCAACCGCTGGTTGACTTCCTCCAGCGTCCAATAAAGTCCGCTGCGATTTTGCACCCACTCGAAATAACTAACCGTTACGCCTCCGGCATTAACTAAAATATCAGGAATTACGTGAATTCCCCTCGTTTCTAAAATCAAATCAGCAGCAGAATCAATCGGGCCGTTAGCTACTTCAAAAATAAACTTAGCCTTAATATCATTAACATTCGCTTCCGTTATTTGATTCTCCAAAGCGGCTGGAATTAGCACGTTTACATCTAATGCTAAAAGTTGCTCATTTGTCAAGATTTCGTGTTCGATAATATTGCAAACAGAGCCTTCACAGTAAAGAGCTTTGATACCTTTGTGAGAGTCTTTAAAGCCTCGAATACTGGGGATATCCAGCCCTTGTTTAGCATAAATTCCCCCTTGGGAATCGCTGACAGCAACAACTTTGTAACCTGCTTTCCAGAGCAGTTCAGCTATTTCGGCACCTGCATTACCAAAACCTTGTACTGCTACAGTGGTATCTTGAGGATTGAGTTCAAATTTGGGTAAAATAGTTTCTACTACAAAAAAAGCACCCATTGCTGTTGCCGTATCTCTGCCCAGACTGCCACCAATTGTCACTGGTTTTCCAGTCACCACCGCTGGAGAAAGCTGTCGCTTAATAATATTGTACTGATCCATCATCCAACCCATAATCATGGGATTGGTGTAGACATCCGGTGCGGGAATATCGACATCGGGGCCGATGAAATCTGCGATCGCATCGACATAGCCCCGGCTCAACCGTTCCAATTCCAGTTTAGACAATTCCTTGGGATTGAGAGTAATTCCGCCCTTGGCTCCTCCAAAAGGCAAGTTCAAAACTGCACATTTAAAAGTCATCCAAAATGCTAAGGATTGCACTTCATCAAGGGATACTCCCGGATGATAGCGCACTCCTCCTTTAGACGGGCCTCTGGTATTGTCGTAGCGCACCCGATAACCTTGAAAAATTCGCAGGGAACCGTCGTCCATCCGCACGGGAATAGATACAATTAAACTGGATTTGGGATATTTCAGCCGTTCGATCGTATCCTCGGAAAGGGACACATATTTTAAGGCTCGTTCTAATCGGCGACTGGCATCGGCAAATAATGAATCAGACATAAGAAGTTAGTTGACTGTTGACTGTTGTTAGTTGACTGTTGTCAGAGAGAAGAAGGCTTGGAGTGCTTAAGCTAATTTAATCACAATCCTGGTTGAATGCTGCCTCCTTTCTTCTGACAACAGTCAACTACCTTGTGTCGATCGACTTTTCGAGCAGTGCCAAGCAGCGATTAAGCAGATACACTTACAATAGAAGGTGATATTTAACCTCAAGCCGCAATTTGAGTTCGATTGCTCAAATTACAGCCAGCCATCAGGGGAATTAAATTCTGAAATAGATCGAGGCTTTAGCTGACGTTAGAAACTGAATTATTATTATGGTTGGACTCCTAGCCGCACTCTCAGCGTCTGCGGCAGGGGGTATGAGAATTGCCCTGCCCCTGCTGTTAATTGGTTTGTTGCGGATTGACAAACTTTGGTCGGAAATACCCTTATTGTCGGGGGTTCCCCCCCAAGTGGCTATCACCATCTTGGTGAGTTGGTCGCTGTTAGAGTTATTTGCTTCTAAAACTTTTGTGGGACAGCGGGTACTGCAAATTGTGCAAATTATTTTCAGCCCCTTTGTAGGAGCAATTATGGGAATTGCGATCGCTCAGGTAAGTTCGATCGACGAAATTATTGCTCACCCTTGGATGCTGTGGATAATTGGTATTGTCGGAGGTTTGTTGGCTTTAGTGCTGCAACTGGTACAAGCAGGATGGTTTTATCGGCTGCGGGGTTTGCCGATTTGGGTGATTTTCCTCCAAGATGTTCTGTCCATTTCCTTGGTTTTGTTTGCCTTTGACGCACCGCGGCAGGGAGGGTTAGTTGCGATGATGCTGCTGTGGCTGGCAATTCGCAGTTCTAAAGAGTGGTATCGCTGGTACAAAAGTCAGGGAATACCGGGCGATAGGGGAAATCCCCGCCGCCACAAGCACGATCCTGATTAGTTAGTGATTAGTTACTGGTAATTAGTTATAGGTTATTAGTTCTATTGTTTGCGGTTGTTTCGGAATGATTTAACCGCAGAGACCGCAGAGGGCGCTAAGGAAGAGAAGAGACAGATGAATAATTCCGATACCAAGGGATTTTATATAATTAGTCATTTGTAACCACAGTCAACAGTCAACAGTCAACTGTCAACTGTCAACTGTCAATTTAAAGCAATCCGATCGAATGTAGCGGGCCCTGACCCGTAATTAACTCCAGCAATAGTGCTACAAAACCAATCATCGCCACACGACCGTTCCAGACTTCAGCCCCCGTGGTCAAACCCCACTCCCACTGCTCTTGAGGGTACATTTTCACTATCTTGGAAGGGCGTATCACATCCGAGAATTTAACGCTGGGAGATTCTATCGACTCGATGACTAAATCGGCCAAGGCTTCAATAAACACCGGATGAGTATTCAGGGCGGGCACTCGGTAGAAATTCTGAATTCCCGATTCTTCTGCTAATTCCCGATACTCCATGTCAATTTCTTGCAGAGTCTCGATGTGTTCGGAAACGAAACTAATCGGAACTACCAACAAATCTTGGACTCCATTTTCTGCCAATTCGGTAATGGCGTCTTCGGTGTAAGGCTTGAGCCATTCCACCGGGCCAACCCGACTTTGATAAGCTAGAGTGTGTTCGTTCGGTCGGTTCAAATGTTCCATAATCAGACGAGTGCAATCTTCAATCTCGCGCTGATAGGGATCTCCAGCCTCTTCTACGTAGCTGAGGGGGACGCCGTGGGCGCTGAAAAAGATGTGAACTCGATCGGGATCTGGATTGTGGTCTAGTTCTTGGGCTATCAGTTCCGACATTGCCTGAATGTAGCCGGGCCGCTTATACCAAGAAGGAATCGCGGTATATTCGATATCCTTGAGGGCTGGATCTTTGCCCCACATTTCTTCTAGCTGCCGGAAGCTAGAACCGCTGGTGCTGATGGAAAATTGAGGATACAGCGGCAAGATTGTCAAATGTTCGATGCGATCGCGCTTTATTTTGGCGAGTGCCTCTTCGGTAAAAGGATGCCAGTAACGCATCCCCACGTAAACTCGAGCATCCTGTCCCTTTTCTTGCAAGAGTTCTTGCAGCGAAGCCGCTTGTTCCTCGGTAATCCGCCGCAAAGGAGAGCCGCCCCCGATTTGGCGGTAGTTTTCCTGGGATTTTTGAAAGCGCAGGGTCGAAATCAACCAGGCGAGCGGTTTTTGCATCCACGGAAACGGGATGCGAATGATTTCCGGGTCAGCAAACAAGTTGAACAGGAAAGGACGGACATCCTCGATTTGATCTGGCCCGCCCAAGTTTAATAGCAATACTCCCACACGACCCATAGCGGTTACAGCTCTCCCATCGTCTCAGTTCTGTTACTTATCTTTATCATATAACTTAATAATATCTTAAGTCGATAGCAAGGTATACATAATTTTGACTGTGGCAACATTTTTTAGAGATTTAAGTTATCGGTATCAGTGGCTCTAGGATGCGATCGCGCGTCTGGCTGCGAGTGAGCGTAGGCGGCAATGCTCGTTTGGGCCAACTAGCCTGATAAAATTTGACCGTCAGCGCCGAAGCTAAAGTTTTAGACCTTTGCTGCGGTAGCGGTCAAATGAAGCAATTTCTGGTGCAATATTCCTAGGATGTCACAGGAGTTGACGCTGCGCCAATATCTCTGCAACCGGCCAGAAAAAATGTGCCATCAGCCAATTATGTAGAAGCTTTTGCCGATTCGAGGCTTTTTGCCGACTGTCAGTTTGACTTGGCAGACAGCAGCGTTGCGATGCACGAAATACGATCGGCACAGTTGCGACAAATCTTTTAAGAAGTGTAGCGCGCGATCGAGTACGGTGGTCTATTCATTTTGGTAGATTTTCATCGGCATACAAATCCGGTATTTTTGCCAGGGTTGGCTGTATTTTTGTGGTTGTTTGAGACTGAAACTGCATGGAAGTTGAGCGAAACTAACTTGGAAACTTTGTTGGCAGAGGTGGAATGGCGATCGTACAATTTCAAAGAAGCTCAACAACTCACAATTTATGCTGGCTGCAGCATTCAAGTAATATCATTTTCGGTTACACCGGAATGATGTTGACGGTTGACTGTTGACGCCGTGAACAGTCAACCGTCAACAGTGAACTCGAATTTACTATTCCGATGCTAACGGATTTGATATAATCCAAGTTCAAAAGTCATTAGGAGACAAGATTGCCTTTCCTTACAAACAATCTGGAAAAGCATCGGCGTTTATCTGCGTTTATCTGCGGTTTCCCTATCAATCAAAAAAAATTGCAATAAGTCTACTAATGACTCATGGCTAATGACTCCTAACTAAACAAACTTTTTCGCTGCTGCCAAAGCCGCCTCAAACTTGAGCAACACATCCTTTTCTGTGTGAATAGCTTTCTCTTGTTCCAGCAGCGGGCGGCCAAAGCGAAAAATACCGTCCTGTTCTACGTGGTCTACATAAGGCAACGTTTCTGGATGTGGCAAAAATTTTCTGCCGATGGTGTAGGGCGTGTGGAAAGAAAAACTAAAATCGGGAAACTTGTCGCTCTTGATTTCGAGATAGTAAAGCGAGTAATAATCTTTGGTTTCGGAGTACACGCATTCGCGGCACTTATTTACAAGTTTGCGGTTCTGATAGAAAAAATCCCACTTATCCCAATAGTAGCCATCTTTCATCATTTCCTGGTGGTCGTCGCACAGTTCGAGATATAATTTGTCAGCATCGGCCGGACGGTAGAAGTAAAGCATGGCGTAGGGCATTTCAATCAGTAACTTGACTGCTTGATTTTTTCGCTCGTACCATTCGTGCTGGTGAGTTTCGTAGATTTCCTTATATTTATTAATTGCTTTAAAGCTGTTGAGCTGATTTTCTTTGGCCCAACGCGACGCCCACACTGTCCAGTAAGCTAGCTGGAAGGTTGCTGAAATTTCCGCCGAACCTTGTTCTTTCCAGTCGGCAATGATTTTTTCCCACTCGCAACTAAAAGCTACTCGTGATTGTTCGTTTTCTTCGGGCTTTTCTGTATTGATTGGGGTGGGTATTTTGTCATTATTTTTAATCAGCCCTTTGGGTTCTTGGCGCCAATTATTAATATCGGTTGGCGTTAGACTTAAGATGAGTCTTCTGTCGTGAACGGGATATTCTAAATGGATTCCTGATTTGCGGAAAGAGCGGTATTCTAGAACAGGGAGTTTGTCTTGTTCAATCCACTGCTGGCGTTCTGCTGGCGAACATTTGAGTATTGTTTCTAATTCTACGGGATCGACGGCTAATTCACTTTTGAAAGTCTCCCAAAATCTTTCTTGTTCGGCTGGATTTGCTTCCAGCAGGGATACAATTTGGTTGATGAGATGATCTGTTTTGTCTGGGCAATTTTCGGGAAGTCCTAAGAAGTCGAGGAGTTTGGTCTTGAGTATTCGTCTGGCAGAGATTAGCTCGGCTAACATGAGAAGCTCCAGTAGAGTCATGACTTGCGCCCTTGAATTGGCAAGATTTGCACAAGTCTTATATATCTTAATAGATTCTCTTGGGTTGTCGGCAATTGAAATGTCCGCGCCAGCGAAGCTATACCGATCGCGCCTGCGGGCCCGTTGCGGTAGGGAATCGCCCACCAGCAGCCCCCTCCCTAAGCTAAAATACTCAAAACAAGGCTAAAAGACCGATCGACCTTTTGACCTGATTGCCTAAAACTCATATGTTGCACCATTCTCAATTACTTGTTTAGGAACAGGCTTTTCGGCCTGTGAAGCGAGAAAATTTATATTTTGTGGAACAGGCCGGACAGCCTGTTGCTGACAATGGTGCAAGATATCAGCTAAAATCGATAATTGCGATCGCGCACCCACAAACTCACAGGCACAGCATGGCCTGTTTTGTCAACCTTTACTTCTACCAAAAATGATTGTCGCTGCTTTCTTTGAGCTTCGCTAATCTCCTGATTGACTTTTTCCCTTTCATCCTCTGGCATATAATAAGTTTCTAAGCCGTATTCCATCTGCCAACCGTTATATTTGCCCTTAATTGCGATTTGATTGGCGGGCAAATTGGCGGGATTTTCTAGACTGACGCGGACTGGTTTCCAAGCTTGGGGGCGGCCGGGATTAGTCGCGGTTTTTGGCGCTTCTAAAATTACATAAAAACTGGTTTGTGGTTTGACATTATTCGTATTTTTGGCACAAACAATTCCGGGCGGACAAGGTGTTTTTTCTGTAGGTAAATCTTTCCAGCCGGGGAGTTTTTGCAGATTTGTGCTAGCTGAAATATCATAGCTCAAAACTTGGTAATATCCGCGCAAAAAGTCGTAAGGGTCTACTGGTGCTGTTTGCAGGACAACTGTTTTGCCAGTCAGAAAAGTGTAAACTGCGGTGGCGGGTACGGCAGCAATTAGTCCGATTTGCAGCAGCAAAGGAACCCACAGCCGCCACGCAGGAAGGCGTTTGGCAGCGGGGGGAAGGGTGAAGGATGGGGGATTAGCACTGGTATCTGCTATTTCGGAACTTGGAGGTGTTAAATCTGGATTTTCGGGGTTCATATTGGGAATTGGGAATTGGTTCGCAGAATAATATCGTTGAGCTTTGAATCGGCATAATCATCTTCGGAATGCAGTGCAAAGGGGACGATCGCACTATAGTAGAATGCTCCTATTCATCGGGGATTTTTGCGAAGTGGCGCTCGAACCACAAACCCGCAGCAATTACGCCAATTCCGCACAAAACAAATACAAAAGATTTGAGCAACAATCCTGTATTATATTCAAAGACTCGGCTGATAATTTGCAGGGTAATTAATACCATGCCTCCCCAAAAACTCCGGCGGTTTCCTAATGCTAAACCTTCTCTGATTAAGCCGACAGCGAGCAGAAAAAATAAAACATTAAACAGGAAAGTCGCTAATTGCGGAATGGGAGTAAAACTGAGGTGAAAAAGCGGTATAAAGGCGCTGGCGAGGATTAAAATGCCGATCGCACTTGTAGTCAAATCCACTGCTTTTTGTCTTGGTCGCCGCAGTTCCAAACGTCCCAAGCGCAGCCACTCAAACACCGTGAAACCGCCCAAAACAGCCACATTTGCCAGCAAAACCCAATCCGACTCCGTTGGCGCAGGATTCGGCGAATCTTGCCACAACCAGTGGAAAGAAAGAAAATAAAATAAACTGGCGAGAAACAGCAGGGCTAAACTGCGGGCGGTAGGTTGAAACAGCTTGCTGCGTACTTTCGGCCAGATTGCATCGTCGTATCCCCACAGCAAAGCGGGCGGTAGGGCGCAAAAAATTGCTGTACCCCAGGTTAGATTTAAGCCTTGGACGATAGAAACTTGTAGGGAAAAAATTATCGCGATCGCACCTATGGCAAAAATAGCACGCGATCGACACCAATAAGCCAGCGGCACAAACATTATACTGGCTGCGATCGGCATTTGCCGCACCAAAAGTTCCAGCCAAGAAAACTCGACTTTGGAAGACCAATCTAACACGGCAAGCCAATAGCCTAAACCGACTAAAAGTGCGGACAAAACGCCCAAGGAAGTCAACCGCAAACTGTAAGCCATTCCGAGTACGCCGATTCCCCAAGCAAGGAAAAGTCCGTAGGAAGAACCGCCAATGTGGAACATTTGCGCCATCAATGCCATATTTGCTCCTAAAATCAGAGCTCCTAACAGCAACAATCCTTCACCTAGGAGTTTGTTTCGCCCTTTTGTTGCGGGCATATTTGGATCGGAGTTTTGGCTTCGGGATGGGGGAATTCGCCACAGATAGAAACCCGCCGCATTAACTGCTACGAAAAGAGTTAGCAGCAGTGCAACTCTCACTTCTCGTGACCAAACTTGCCAGTTTGCGGCTACAAAGGTGATGACTCCTATACCGAGGAGAATGCCGCCGAGACTCATCAGAATGCTGAGGAATCGGTTGCGGGAGGCGGTTTCGAGTGTGTTGAATTGGTAGCGTTCGGAAAGTTGTTGGTAGAATGAAGTGTCGATGAGTCCTTCTGCTTGCCAGAGTTTGGCTTGTTCGCGCAACTCGCGTCGAAATTTATCTGAAATCATTTTTAATATTCCAGAGGATTTGAACTGTGATAGTTATTAATATGTCACTTGTGGGTTGATTGTCGATGGATGCTGGGACACCTGCTGAACTTGCACAGCAGTATTTTTTGCGTTTTAATGTTAGTTTCAACCCCTAATAGGGGTTTAGTTTGATTGCGGCGAAGAAGGAGTCAGAAGTCAGGAGTCAGGAGAAGAATACCCTCTTTCCTCCTGTCTCCTCCTCTCCTGAACACTTCCGAAAGTTTCAATCCCTGATAGGGATTTAGGTTTATTGCAACAGTGACAGCGTTGCTGGTATGCACTCTGAAGTTAAAGTTTCAATCCCTGATAGGGATTTAGGTTGATCGCAACCCAAGGGCAAAAGCGCACCTTGTATCCCGGACTTGCGGAGTTTCAATCCCTGATAGGGATTTAGGTTGATTGCAACTCGGATGGTTGCACCGTAAAAGGTAGTCCGTTCTCGGTTTCAATCCCTGATAGGGATTTAGGTTGATTGCAACCAGTCTTATCCTCATTTTGGAGTCACAGGAATAAAGTTTCAATCCCTGATAGGAATTTAGGTTGATTGCAACGTAAAAATGGAATTGACGCGAATCTCAAAATGGTTTGTTTCAATCCCTAATAGGGATTTAGGTTGATTGCAACCCGTGGTAATGGGGAAACCCAGACAATGAACTTGAAGTTTCAATCCCTGATAGGGATTTAGGTTGATTGCAACTGAATGCTGCTGATTAATGATTGAATCGAACTCATGTTTCAATCCCTGATAGGGATTTAGGTTGATTGCAACAGTTGGTGCAATCTTTACCGGAATCGGTGCAACAATGTTTCAATCCCTGATAGGGCTTTAGGTTGATTGCAACTGGAAAGGTGAACCAAGAAAAGTCAAAATGTTGTTAGGGTTTCAATCCCTGATAGGGATTTAGGTTGATTGCAACCCAAACCAACCGAATCAAAATCACATACATTCTAGGTTTCAATCCCTGATAGGGATTTAGGTTGATCGCAACATTCGGCATCAGGGCTAGTATCTTGATTTTCCCAGTTTCAATCCCTGATAGGGATTTAGGTTGATTGCAACTGCACAGGCTAGAAATCCTGGGGGGATGGTTGATGAGTTTCAATCCCTGATAGGGATTTAGGTTGATTGCAACCGGCGGCTGATTGGCTAATTTCAAAAAATGTTGTGTTTCAATCCCTGATAGGGATTTAGGTTGATTGCAACCAAATTCCTCTGCTACTTCAACGCCCCCTCGCTAGCTGTTTCAATCCCTGATAGGGATTTAGGTTGATTGCAACTTGACGGTAGCAAAAATGCACAAGGATCGATGCTTGTTAGGTTTCAATCCCTGATAGGGATTTAGGTTGATTGCAACAAGACTTTTTTATCCTAGAAGATATAGGTATAAATAAGTTTCAATCCCTGATAGGGATTTAGGTTGATTGCAACACCAGATAGTTTATTATCTTTCCATTCGCGATACGTGTTTCAATCCCTGATAGGGATTTAGGTTGATTGCAACAAAGGGTCTAACGTCGCATCCTCCATAGGTGGCGATGTTTCAATCCCTGATAGGGATTTAGGTTGATTGCAACGGGGTACTGGTTGCACCTCGCAGGGGTTCAGATGAGTTTCAATCCCTGATAGGGATTTAGGTTGATTGCAACGTGAGGGAACGGCTTTACTTCGGTTAACTGTAGTGTTTCAATCCCTGATAGGGATTTAGGTTGATTGCAACCGTTGGTTTCTGAAACCATTACTGTATTTAGTTTTCAAGGTTCGTTTGCGTCTGTACATATTAAAACTACCATTTCAAGATCGACCTGTCAAGAGGCCAAATTTTCAACAAACCTCAAAACCTTTCACAGCAAGCAATACAGCATTTGCGTCGAATTTTTCATAAAGAGCCTTAAACCCATACTACGCAACTGATACAGCCGAAAACAATTACCCCCTCAAAAAAACACCTACCCATAGGCGCAAATTTTATCCTTCAACCCGATTCAAATTCCAGTCGTAAGGCAAAAAAACGATCGCCCATTCATCGCCCACAGCCGCCTCCGGCCCCAAATAACCGCCCACATACTCAGCCACCGAACCCGCCGCCTTTACAAAATCCTCGCCGTACCACTTAAAAATCTTGCTCAAATAAAGCGTCTTTTTCTCGGCATCATATCGCACCTTATCAGGATTGTGAATAAAACGGCTGGCATCCGCTTCTAGTTGAGTCCGTACCGACTCCGGGAAATAAGCCCCCCGGCGCAGCAGCGGGCACCCGACTGAAGCGCAAACTAATGCAAAATGGATGCGCGGTTCCGCAAATTCCGGCCGCAAAATTGCGTGTTCGATTTGATTGAGACTGTACTTTTTGCCGCCAATAATCGTATTTGAACGAGTGAAAAAATCCAAAAAACTCAGCCAGTTGGGAATTCCCAAAACTTTGGGACGGATGGACGCGATCGGATATACTTCCAGAACTTGAGAAATTGCGATCGCATTGTACGCATTCAGCCACAACGCCAGCCGCGCATCCGCATCAGTACCATCCGCCACATCCACATCCGCCAAACTTTCCAGCCACCCCCTCAAAACATCCGCCCCCTCAGCTTTCCAGCCCCGATAATTGACCCGGCCGAAATCGTCAACGTAGCGTTGCAGCAACTCGTCCCAAGTCGTAAAGTCGATCGTACCGATCATTTATTACTATCCCTAATATAAGGCGGGCATTGGTTTAGCTTCTGCTTCTATTTAATACTACCCTCAACCCAAATAACACCTGCAACGGTAGCATTTTTTAGATTAGACCTGTTAAACGGGCTCTGGATTAAATTAGCTTGAGTAAAATTAGCGCCTTGTAAATTAGCTTGCCACAAAGAAGCACCGCTCAAATTTGCCCCCGATAAATTAGCTTCCCTAAAATTTGCTTCTCTCAAATCTGCCCCTGGCAAATCCGCATTTGCTAAACTCGCCTTCCCCACGGAATGCCACTCAAATCGCCGCCCGGACACTGGTTAGTTTACCACAACTAATTGACTTGGTGCGGCTTAGGTGCAATCACCGGTGTAGCCAACCCGGAAATCATTCCCCATGAAACTGCTCCCAAAGTTACAGATTTCCTGCTCTTTACATTCTACAATCTTAAAAGATTCTTAATTTCAATTTCAACGGGGATCGGTTTCTTCCGGCACAACACCAATCCCACTTTGAGCTCCAATTTTTTTAATTCCCCTTACCTTCCTAACAAATTATGACAGAACGAACCGACTTTTTCGATAAACTGTTAGCGGCTGTTGAAACCAATCAAAGTTTGCTGTATTTAGCCCTCGATCCAGACCCGGAAACCTTGGCCCCGCTGGTTTCTAGGACGGGGGAGGAAACTCAAAGTTTTGTAACTGATTTGTTGGCCAAGCTAAAAAGTGCGATCGACCAAACAGCCGATTTAATTTGTGCCTGCAAAATCACCCTCGGTTTTTACCAATCTCTCGGTATTCCCGGTTGGGCATTGCTGCAAGAAATTTTAACAATTATTCCCCCTCACCTGCCAGTAATTTTAGATGCCAAACACTGCGATTTAAATACCAGCACAGTCTTTGCCAAAATTGTATTTCAAGACTGGCGAGTTGACGCTATTACCTTAAGTCCCTATGCCGGATTCGACCAAGTAGCGCCTTTTTTGTTATACGCCGGAAAAACTGTTTTTGTGCTTTGTGCCACCGCCAACCCGTCAGGGGCTGCTTTGCAAGAATATCCGACACCAAACAACCCTTTTTACTTGCAATTAGTCCGACTCTCTCAAACTTGGGCAACTCCCGAAAAACTAGGTTTAGAAGTAGGAGTAATGCCGGATATGTTAGCCCGCATCCGCAAAGAAGCTCCTGAACGCCTAATTTTAGTCGAAGGAGACATCGCCGAAGAAAATGACCTGACAGAAGAAAACGACCTCGCAGAACTGCTGGCAGTCGGTTTAAGCACAAATGGTGACGGTTTGCTGCTGCCAGTCCCCCCAAGTTTATTAGCGGGGAAAGAGCCGCGCCAAGAAATTGAGAAATTGCGGGATAGTATTAATAAACAGAGGGTGCGGGCGATCGAAGGTAGTCCCACTTGCGAATTGTGGCTGCCCGATGTTTGCTTTTTGCAACCGGAACCTCACCGCGATTTAATCTTGCAACTTTATGACATCGGCTGCGTAGTTTTTGGCGACCACGTACAAGCATCGGGCGCCGTATTTCCATATTACATCGACTTGCGGAAAATAATTTCTATTCCGCAGATTTTCCACCAAATTGTCAGCGCTTATGCAGACATTCTCAAGGATTTAAAATTCGATCGCATTGCGGGAATTCCCTACGGTTCTTTACCCACAGCAACGGGTTTAGCATTGCGGATGGAACGCCCGATGATTTTCCCGCGCAAGGAGGTGAAAACTTACGGTGCAGGTAAATTGATTGAGGGGCATTTTCAGGCAGGAGAAACGATTGTCGTAGTCGATGATATTTTGATTAGTGGCAAAAGCGTAATGGAAGGCGCGGCTAAGTTAAAATCGGCTGGATTGAACGTGGAAGATATCGTGGTATTGATCGACCACGAACAGGGAGTCAAAGATAAGATGCAGGCGAACGGTTATCGCGCACATTCTGTGTTAGCGCTTTCGGAAATAGCTGAAGTTTTGTATCGAGCAAATCGCATTGATACCGAGCAATTCCATCTTTTGACAGCGGAACATTAAACCCCAATTCCTCTAGGGCAGAGTTTTACCAACCATAATCGCCAAAAATTAATAATCTGAGCAACCCGCCCCACTCTATGTACGTTTTTTCCCTGATATCGGAAGTTGGTGCATTTGGCTTTTGGGATTCTAAAATCCCAAAAGCCTTTCGACCCCAATTATTTGAACGCTACCCCTTGAGCGACCAAGACAGTATCTATGATTTTATGTTTATCTGCAATTAAACATAAAAAAAATCCCCCATTTGGGGGATTTCCTTCAAGGCTATTACATAGCCTTAGTCTCCGGCATCAGACACTTATCAGAATCGCAACCCGCCGGCCCCGAATCCATCATTTCACCTAAGTCATAGCGACTCAAAGCCGCGTGAAAAACATCAATTTCACGGCGCGCTAAAGTCTCTTCCACCATCTTGGTGTAAGTTTCCTTGTTTATCGGTTCAAAGGGCAAACGCGGGAAAGTTTCAAGAGCATCAAACCGAGCCAAAAGCGCTGCGGAAATGTAGCCTTCATCATCGCGAATCGCTTCGTAAATCCGAGTGCCTAAACTTTCTACTTCATTTTCGCGCAGTTCAATTGTGGCCGAAGTGTTATGTCGCACATAGAACTTTTGCACCTGCATATAAAAGTCCATTTGTGCCGCCGCTGAGAACTTGTTAATGTCAATTTCATCAGCACCGGGTAAATCAGCCCAACTTACTGCAACAGGTATTTCTACCAGCCATTCTGTACAGCGTTCGTCGAAGGGATTGTTCAGCAAATTGCCGTTTTCATCCTTGTCAGATTGAGACGGAATCACGTTGTATCCGTAGTCGATGCAGGCGAGGGCTACGGGGTCGTTTTTGCCGAAAGTGATTCGGCGAATAAAACGCTGGGCTTTCGGCGGATGCCACCCAGGGGAAGCACCTGTCAGCAGAGATTTAGTACCCGACGGTTGAACTGTTGTGCAGCGATTTGGGCGTTTTAAGGAATGGCGATCGCAATAATCCCATACTACCCGATCGACAATCTCGCGCCAACCACTCAAATACTCTTCTTCCCGCTGTTTAAAAGCGATTCCTTGCGGAGTTTGCGGGCGGCCTTCCACCCACCAGCGCAGCCACTCAACGCCGAAAGCGTGAACGAAGAAATCGAACAATCCCGTGAAAGATACGCCGACAATCGGGTCTAGTTCGCGGCTGTATTGATAGCGCGGTTCGAGAAACTTGTGATTGAGAAGTACCGCGACAGATAGAGCCGCAGCCCTGAAAGCTTCCTCCTGTTCTTTGAAGTTGTAAGGATCAATTTGATTGAGGTGAACCTCCGCCAAATTACAGTGGAAATTAGAGCCGATGATTTCCAGTTTTGTTACCCTAAAGGCTTTTTATCCTTTAGTTCTACAGATTCGATTTTCTCTGTAGCTCGGCGTACTTTTTCATCTACTTTACTTGTAAATGCCCCGCACTCTTGCCAGGATTATATTCTTCCATAAAGAAGGTTCACCCGGTACGCTCTACGGTGGTAAAGGACTTTTAACTCCCTTACTTACCTCGGAGTTAACATCTCAGTCTTCTCCGATTTTGCGAGGTTTTTTACGTGAGGCAAAATTACTTACCACACGGGTTTAAGCCCACGCGGACTAACCGATGCTCTAACTCGCCAGCAGTCATATTAGGATGGCGTTCCTGCAACCAATCTTTAGCTTTTCCTTCGTCGTAAGCTTTCAAAAACTCACTTCTAAGACTAGGTGTTGAAAGTAAATCAACGTTAGATCTAGCTACAGCTTCGCCGGCCCATTGAATCGCACCTTCGCCGCTGTAATACTGTTTGCGGACAGCATCAATACATTCTTCTAGTGTAGGTTTGGTATGGAAAACTCGCGTATGGTTGGCCATCCGAAGGGCATCGCGTTCTGGATCTATTCTCCAGTTGCCGCTTTCATCTTGTTGCCACAAATTGTTTTTAGCATTTGCCCCCAGTTCGTCATCAGAAGAAAACTGACGCATTCCGGCCGATCTTCTAATATTGCCAGCCACAATTGTCACCGCAGCTTCATCTATCAGAACGCAGCATTCAACTGAATTTAACTGCCGCCCTAAAGCTTTATTCAAAATAGCGGCGCAGCGCTGGTAAAGGTCAGGCAATTTCACCGGATTTGCTACTCCGCCAAAACCTTTTAAAGGTTCTCCCACCGGGCGAACGTCGCTCAAATCAATGAATACTTGAACTTCTCCTGCAAATCTTTCATCTGTGGATAATTCCAGCAAAGTTTGATAGGAGTTTACCCAACCTTGGCGAGAATCTCCGACATAAATAGTTGCGGTTTTTTCTGCTATTTTTACTTCTGTTTCTTGACGGCGCGACTGGGCGGGTGTAGAGCCGATTTCGCCTTGCATGGTTAGGGTTAAACGGTTGCGAATCGGCGGCAGTTGGTTGATATATTGTGGTTCCAAGACTGCCCCAGTGCCGCAGCCCATCATTGCCAAATCCATCAACAAACCAAAGGAACGCCAGTCGAGAATATTTGTTGAGGAGCAATTATATGCACCGGAAAAATTCTCTGGTTGTTCGATCCATTTGCTGCCACCTACCCACAGCCAGCGGCCTGAAGCGAGGGTTTTGAGCTGGTTTTGCATCCGGTGCAGCAGTTGTGTTTCTTCGGGGGTGAGGTTTCCCAGCTTTTGCAACCCCTTGACAGTTCGATCGCACACTTGGGCCCAAGTCTCCCTTCCCGTCTCGGTACGGCGGCTGTAAGTCCTAAAAAATACTGGATTGGCTGCGGGTGCTGTTTCGGGGAAATCGGACGGGTTGCGTTTCTCGCTGGCACTCGATCGCTCTAATTCTCGAACCATAGGTTGTGTACTGACGTGTCGGAATATATCAACAGACTACGAATATACAACAGGATTCAGATTTAGGGTTAAAGGTTAATATATTTGACAATTTGCACTAAATATGGGGCATAGAAGTGTACAAGCTCGATCGAGCGATCGGCTCAAAACTTGACAAAAAAACCCGATTTCTTCCTGAAACCGGGTGAATAGCAAATCTTGTCAATTGTCAATCCTTTGTCAATAAAAACTCAATATTGGGTAACAGCGGGTCTTGAACAACCCCCACACCGTTAAATCCCCAACGTTCAAGTAGCTTTTTTACCTGAGAACCGGAAATCGATTCTACTCCGAATCGATCGGCAACATCAGCAGCGTGGGCGTTGAGATAGCTCAAAGCGTCATAGTCTTCGCGAAACATCAGCAGGTAACTCACTGCCGCATCGGGATTCGGATTGGCACAGAGATATTTGCCATCACTGCGGGAACGTAGCAAGTAAAAAACTTGAGATAACATCTTATCTTGGTTGTCAAAATAATATGTTACCTCAAATTTGGAATTGGGAATTGCCCAAACGATTTTAGACTGACAATTTCAGATTGTAGAAAAGTTGAGTTGTTTTCAATTTTCTACCTAAAAACTAGATAATTGATGCCTAAAATCGCTGGAAATCTAGCAGTTAAATCAAAGTCAGTGCTAAACCTTTAATCCCTCGCCCGTCACCAATTTGACCGACAATGGAAGCTTGACCGGTCGTCAAATTGATATTGTATAGGCTGGAAACTCCGCCAACCTCGATCGCAGCCAAAGCCGTCTCGTTACCGTTAACACTCCTGATATCAAAGCCGAGAACAGTACCAGCATCAATTCCCAAAGATCCGATCGTATTCAACACTCCATTATTCGGCGGATCTTGCCGCACCAAAACGTCTAAATTGGTGTCAATTGCAAATAGTGTCGTCGAAGTTGCCCCGGCAAAGTTATTCACATACGCAGCAGCAGCAGCAGCGCCGGGATTGCCAAAATTGCGATCGCCAGTCCGGTAAGCCAAATTCCCGTCGAGTTGAATTCCCCCCGTCAGGGTGTCAAAATCTACAAGTGCCCCAGTATCAGGGTTGAGACGGGCGTTTTGACCGGCTTGATTGACAAACCGAATTCGATCGACCGTCGGATTGAAATCAAAACCCGCAGCCCCCGGAGTTAGGGGAACAGCAAACTGCCCGCTACCGACTTGACTTGCAGCCCCAGTAACCGGATTAATCGCGTACAAGCGATTGCTAGAACCCACACCGTAAAGCAAACCGTTAGCGGGGCGAAAATCAATTCCCAGCAAACTTTCTCCGGGCTGCAATCCTGTAACTGCCACGTCGCTGAGAATTGCCCGCGGTCCCGCCTCGTTAAAACCGACAATTGTTTCAGCGCCATTTCTGACAGTTAAAGCGTAAGCTGTAGGCAAAGGCAAAGCCAAACCGTTAATCTGTCTCCCGTCGGCAATTTGACCGACAAAGGAAGCTTGACCGCTACTTAAATTGATATTGTACAAGCCCGAAACGCCGCCAACTTCCAGGGCCGCCACTGCCACCTCGCGGCCGCCAATACTCCTGACATCAAAGCCGAGAACGCTAGTAGCATCAACTCCCAAAGATCCGATCGTATTCAACACTCCATTATTCGGCGGATCTTGGCGCACCAAAACATCCAAATCGCTGTCAATTGCAAACAGGGTTGTGGAAGTTGCGCCGGCAAAGTTATTCACATACGCAGCCCCAGCAGCAGCCGGAGAACTTCCAAAATTGCGATCGCCTGCAGCATAAGCCAAATTCCCGTCGAGTTGAATTCCCCCCGCCAGCGTGTCAAAATCCACAAGTGCCCCGGTATCCGGGTTGAGGCGGGCGTTTTGATCGGCTTGATTGACAAACCGAATTCGATCGACTGTCGGATTGAAATCAAAACCCGCAGCCCCCGGAGTTAGGGGAACAGCAAACTCCCCGTTACCCACTGGACTTGCTTCCCCAGTCATCGGATTGACAGTATACAAGCGATTGCTAGAACCCACACCGTAAAGCAAACCGTTAGCGGGCCGATAATCAATTCCCAGCAAACTTTCTCCCGCTTGCAATCCAGTCACGGGCAAATCTGAAATCACACTTCCCGGATTGGAAAGGCTAAAACCGACAATCCGATTAG
Source organism: Microcoleus sp. Pol14D4 (assembly GCF_036701245.1). Lineage (NCBI taxonomy): Bacteria > Bacillati > Cyanobacteriota > Cyanophyceae > Oscillatoriales > Microcoleaceae > Microcoleus > Microcoleus sp. Pol14D4. The sequence continues at coordinate 52,572 of NZ_JAUBQM010000023.1, read as the reverse complement.
CAGGAGTTAAAGCATAAGCCGTTGTCCGCGCTGGAGGCGGGGGATTGGGAACAACGCTGCTAATATTATTAGTGAAACTTGCCTGGTTGATCGCACTTTGTCTCACCCCTTGGAGGGTAGCGAGAAATTCTCCTGTTACGCGGTCTTGGATAACAGTATTGTTTCCAGCTTCGAGAATATTTAAGTCGCTAAAACTAAGACCTTCCCCCAAACCGATTAAATCTGTACCTGGTACAAAATCGGCGATCGCGTCCGCATTTGCCAAACTAACACCGCCGCTGGTACGACCAGGATCTGCCTCCGCGTAGCGCCTCAAAACAAATAAGTCTGCCCCGTCTCCGCCTATCAGGATATCAGTATCTCGATCGCCCGACAAAACATCATTGCCGGAGTTTCCCGAAATGGAATCGCTGCCTTTTCCGCCCACCAAAAAATCGTTACCGTCTCCGCCGTTAACAGTGTCGTTTTCTAAATCTCCAAAAAGCGAATCTTGACCTAAATTGCCCTCAATTAAATCGCTTTGTTTTCCTCCATAAATACTGTCATTACCAGAGTTTGCGGTAATGGTGTCATTGCCCATCAAACCAAAAATTAGGTCATTTTCGGGAGTTCCTGCAAGCAAGTCTGCTTGGGCGGTGCCTCTAATTTCTGCCATGCTCTAATCACCCTCTAAATTTGATACTTCTGTTGCCTAACGGTGGCGGTATTCTCAGTCAAAATATCACAAATTCGCACTTTGAGGATAGTTTTCTTATTTTCGGCTGTAGGGGTGGGTTGCCATAAAAGTATTACACGCAGCTAAAATGATATATAAACCCCCCCCCGGATTCAAATAAACTAACTCCTAAATACAGATCGCTTAGCCGTGTTTTATAGTGGGGTGTGTAGCCAAGGGCGATCGCAGCTCAACTGCAAACAGGCAAGCTGAAATTTTTAGCGGTGCGAACCTATGAAATTTTGTACTGCTTTCATTAGTAATATACGCTGACTCTATAATTTTGGATCTGTCCAGTCAGAAATTATTTTTCAACTTTAATATTAAAACCTCAGAAGGTGGGCTTTGTCTGTGTCGTGGCGGCCACCATCGCTCAATATAAAGTGGATTATTATAAATGCGGAATTGGCATAATAAGTTAGTTAAACAGTCGTTTTCAGACGACTTAAGCTTTCAGGCAGGGGTTTAAATCCCTGCCTGAATCGGAGTTTCACTTTTGATCCCTTCCCCTGCTTTTTCACGCTTTCAGCAGTGCTTTAGAAGCTGATTGCCCTGCGAGTCTCAGTTGCGATCGCAATTTGAGATTCAACAACACCAAGACAGTCCACTGACTCAGTATGGAGAGCCAAATCGTATTTCCTGACGCTGCCAGAGACGACGAAGACCAAAAGCCACCAAATGTTGAACACAACCACAAAAGAGGAGCTTTTTCAGGGGTTAGCAAGAGCATAGATAAAATCAGAGGCGGCAACAAGATAGCGCCACCGACTGTACAGGCAGCCCAAATTTCCTGATTTCGGGTTTTTGTAAATAGGAATAGTTGGGTGATGGCTGCGTAAATTAGGATAAGGTTCAGGCAGAAAATCACACCCCAAAATCCATTATTCTCACTTTTTTCCAACAGTGCCCAAGGTGTTAAAATTATTACTGAGCTGAGGAAATTAATCGCGATCGCAACTACAGCCGGACTTTTATCGCTCCAAATTAAATCGAGTAGTGGGTAGCGCCGCCACAGCTTCTGATTGCTGGGAACGATTTGTTTCCGATACCTCGCCCAATCGTACAAAGATTGTCTGTCAGATGTTAAAGCTGCAATTAAAGCTAAGAACATCACCAAATTCAAGATAAGTAAACAGATGAGATTAGCGTTGTCTGGGGCGTCTGATTGGAGTGCAAACCCTAAAAATATTACCTGACAGCAGATAACTAGCAAATAACTTTGCCGCTTGCTCAAAACTGTAGCGCTGGGATTTGGAAAGCGGCGCTGCCATCCCTGCCACATCCAGTAGGTTCCTGTACCACAAACCAAGAGAGACAAAGCAATGCCACTCGCAATATTTGTACCCACTGGCGAGTAAAACCATTGCAACTTGTCTAAGTTTTCAACTAACGAATCGAAATCAGTTTTATCAACTATAAAAAGCTGATATCTCAGCATAGCAATGGGAGACAAAAAATGTAACACATCCCCAGCAGTTCGCGTGAGCGGCAGCCAAGAAATCCCAAACACAACAAAAACCATAGCGCTAGCCAACCAAGGTTGAAATCCTCCCAACCAACTGGTTGTCAATCCAAATAGCATCGCCGTGCTGTAAAACAAAGCACAGCTAGCTGCAACCGCTATGTAGAAACATAAAATTTCATGTAGGGGTATTTGAGCGACTAATCCAGCGTACAAATGCAGCGGTACTGTCAGAATTGCTGCTAGATACAGTAAAATTGGGACGCCGAGCATTTTGCCGAGAAAAATTGTTTTTGCTGACTGGGGACTGAGGCGAATAAAGTTGAGCGTGCCCCGGCGTTCCTCCTTGTCTAAGTCGCTGACCAGCATATAAGTCCCTCCTACTAATAGGGCTAACACGCTCAATATGCTCAGCCAAATGAATATCTCTAGCCACCACATCGGCCAGTTAATAACAAAGTTGCCGAAGGCATCTCTGACGCACTGTTTCTCAGACGCAGAGCGAATGGCACCATCGAAAGTGCAAAATCTGTGATAGATGGGGTTAGTGTACTCCCCATGAGGTGGGGGAACGGGTATCTGGGCATTGAAAGACTTGAACAGTAGCAGTTGAGCGCTTACGGAAAAGGCAGAGGCGATCGCAATATTGCCAGTATTCAAGCGGCCTTTGATTTCTCGAAATAACTGGGGATTCCAGTTGCCTATTTTGTCTAGTAAGTGGAGTGTCATTGGTTATTGGTGATTAGCAATCGGTGACGACTTAGTTATAACTCACTGTTTATTCGGGTAAACAGGAAACGAGCAAATTAGGATGCTTGTTTGTGTCCCATCTTGAGGAAGATGGTTTCTAAGTCTTCTTGAGTGCAGTGGAATTCGGTTAGGGGAATGTTGGCCGCGACGAGTTCGCGTAATAAATTTGCTGCATCTTCCGGGCTTCCTGAAAAATCAACGCACACCTGTTGAGTTTCCGGGATTATTGCCCAATTTTCCACCCAAGGAAAGTTTTTTAATTCCGATGTTAGCGCTGCTAATTTATTGCCTAAAACTGACATGACAATTTGCTGGCGGCTGAGGCGTTTGTAAAGTTCTTGTAACGGTGCGCTTTCGACCAGATATCCGAGTTCCATGATACCTACCCAGCTACAAAGTTCGGCTAAGTCGCTGAGGACGTGAGATGATATGACTACGGTCATGCCGGCTTCTTGCAAAGCTTTAATAATTTCGCGGAACTGCATTCGGGCGATCGGATCTAAGCCAGAAACGGGTTCGTCTAACAACAGCAACAGCGGTTCGTGGATAATAGTTCTCCCCAAACTCAGGCGCTGTTTCATCCCCCGCGACAGGGTGGAAATTAAGCTGTTGCGCTTGTTGGTTAGTTGCACGAGTTCTAACACGGAGTTGATTCGCTCTCGGCGGCGCGGTTGCTGGAGGTTGTAGAGTCGGGCAAAATAGTCTAAATAATCCCAAACAGTCAAGTCGTCGTAGAGGGGAAAGTCGTCGGGAAGAAAGCCGATGCGCTGTTTGAGAATTGGGTGCGATCGATCGCGCAATAACCTATCCCCGTTGATGTAAATTTCCCCGATAGTCGGTTCCTCAGCCGCCGCCAACATCCGCAGCAAAGTAGTTTTGCCGGCACCGTTAGGGCCGATCAGTCCGCATACTTCGCCTGCTGCTACTTGCAAATCGATGTCATTGACAGCTATATGGCGATCGAATTGTTTCGTCAGCCCGCGAGTTTCTATTGCTAGTTGTTTTGCCATGTTTGAATGGTGAATGAAGTTTTATTAGTGCATTCCTGGCATGGAAATAGAAGTCTACAGCTAGCCTAGCCCGTTCTTCAATGAATTGTCATCTCGTTTCTGAAATTAAAACAAAGACATTATCGATCGCTGAAATCCTTGCTAATATTAACTCTTCCTTCTTCCTTCTTCCCTCTTCCTTCTTCCTTCTGCTATATCAAGTCTGCACAGAAAATTCCTCTGGATCGATATCCCAATTTGCCCAGCGAATTGCCTCCCTAGCTGATGTCAGGTCAGGTGGCACTCTCAAAGCGTGAATGAATCCCGTACTCGGACAAGTCATTTTTAACAAACAAATCGGCTCGACATCGGCATTATCTATTTGTAATAGTGAATATTCATGCCAACTATCTATTTGTTCTGCTTCCAATTCTTGACAAATGCGATCGTAACCAATTCCTTCAATTAACACTCGCCTCAGCTCGGCATTCTCTTCTGCTAAAAGCCATTGGGATTGCCATTTATTTGGGTGAAGTTGACCGTATTTTTCAGGCAATCTGACGCCGTGATAATAGTAAAAATTCCATCCATCGGCAAACTCAATCGCAGGTTCTCCTTCCGCGTGCAAGCGGTTTAGACTGTCAAAGCGCAGGTGGCGGGGCCGATCGCACACCGCGCAAAACTTTTCAAAGGGAAATATCCAACCGCAATGCTCGAAAAGCAGCTTTTGGGAGCGAAGTATTTCTTGTGCCTTTTGGGAGAGATTGACGCCTAATGAAGATATATACCATTCAGTCAAATAGATTTCCTTAAACAAAGTTGTGGGGGTTTCAGGATATTCCTGGTCCTCCAAATAATCGGGAAAAACATTCCCCATCGTTTGTTCCGATCGCACATAGCTGTCAGCCAATTCGTAAATTAGCGAACTCAGTGTGCTGTCTGCTTCGGGCTCGATAGCCATGCAATCGAGTTCATACTTCCACACCGCCGGACTTGTAAAGTCTCTCACAATCGATGGGGACACGGACATCCATTTCCCGTCTAGCTTTTTCCCCAATCTATTCCAATGCCCTTCGTTTGACCAGTTTGGTGAATGGTCGCCTTTGGGCAAGTTGAAGATTTGGATAAAAGCGTCGTGGGGACTGCTGCAAATAATAACTTCGGGTTGTTCTAGCCCAATAGCGGCGTAGGCAACTTTGACTGCTGCTGTGGCTTTTTCAACCTCAATTGGTATAGTCGAGAAAGTAAGATATTTTTGTGCGTGTTTGCCTAACACACTGATCTCGGTAATTTGATTGTTTTCGAGATACAGTGTTGTCAGATTGGTGAGCGAGCGCAAGGCGCTGATCTCGGTAATTTGATTGTAGTCGAGACCAAGTTCTGTCAGATTAGTGAGCGAGCGCAAGGCGCTGATCTCGGTAATTTGATTGTAGTCGAGATCAAGTTCTGTCAGATTGGTGAGCGAGCGCAACGCGCTGATCTCGATAATTTGATTGTCGTTAAGACGCAGCTCTGTCAGATTGGTGAGCGAGCCGAGGAAGCTGATGTCGCTAATTCTATTGCCGCTGAGATGCAGCTCTGTCAGATTGGTGAGCGAGCCGAGAAAGCTGATGTCGCTAATTTGATTGTTGCTGAGATCGAGTGTGGTCAGATTGGTGAGCGAGCCGAGAAAGCTGATGTCGGTAATTCGATTGTAGGCGAGATGCAGTGTGGTCAGATTGGTGAGCGAGCCGAGGAAGCTGATATCGCTAATTTGATTTTTGCTGAGATAGAGTGTGGTCAGATTGGTGAGCGAGCCGAGGAAGCTGATATCGCTAATTTGATTGTAGTTGAGATAGAGTGTGGTCAGATTGGTGAGCGAGCCGAGAAAGCTGATGTCGGTAATTCGATAATTGTAGCTGAGATAGAGTGTGGTCAGATTGGTGAGCGAGCCGAGGAAGCTGATGTCGGTAATTCTATTGTAGCTGAGATAGAGTGTGGTCAGATTGGTGAGCGAGCCGAGAAAGCTGATCTCGGTAATTTTATTGCCCGTGAGATTCAGTGTTGACAGATTGGTGAGCGAGCCGAGGAAGCTGATGTCGGTAATTCTATTGCTCTCGAGAATCAGTGTTTTCAGATTGGTGAGCGAGCCGAGGGAGCTGATGTCGGTAATTCGATAATTGTAGCTGAGATTCAGTGTGGTCAGATTGGTGAGCGAACCGAGAAAGCTGATGTCGGTAATTAGATTGAAGCTGAGATTCAGTGTGGTCAGATTGGTGAGCGAGCCGAGGGAGCTGATCTCGGTAATTCGATTGCTGTTGAGATCTAGTTTTGTCATGCTTGAAAGTATCTGCTCCGCTGCTTGAGCGTCATCAGTGCCAGCCTTTTTTAACAACACTTTAACTGTGTGCCTTGCCTCTTCTGAAAGGCTGTCAATATGCCTGCACCAGTCGGCAAAGCGGCTAAAACTAATTGATTCCTTTGGTTGTTCTTCTGACATAAAACACTCCGAGAGTACAAAATTAATTAGTTCTATACAGCTTTACGAAATTGTTGCCGGGTGGGAATCTGAATTATGAACTCAGTTCCTTGCCCGATCGTAGAAAAACACTTGAGCTTACCACGATGTTTTTCTGTGATGATTTGATAACTGATGGACATCCCCATGCCTGTCCCTTTTCCCACAGGCTTGGTGGTAAAGAACGGATCGAAAATGCGTTGCTGAATCTGTTCGGACATACCAACACCGTTGTCAGCGATCGCAATTTCTACCCAATCAGCTTCGATAGGTGACGTGCGAATCCTAATCTGCCCCGGATTAGCTTGGAGTTGTGCATAGGTTTTCCCGCTACTGCTTTCTTCGAGCGCATCGATCGCATTTACCAGAATATTCATCACCACCTGGTTGAGTTGTCCGGGGTAGCACTCAACGTGGAGTTGGAGGCTGTAGTCCTTAGTGACCTTAATCTCTGGGAAATCGGCTCTGGCTTTGAGGCGATGTCCCAAAATTAGGAGGGTGCTGTCAATCCCTGCCTGAATATCGACAGTTTTAAACTCAGCTTCATCAAGACGGGAAAAGTTGCGTAATGACAGCACGATCTGACGAATGCGATCGGTGCCAATCTCCATCGAATTCAGGGTTTTCGGTAGGTCTTTCTGCAAAAATTCTAAATCGATGTCATCCACCATAGCTTGAAGATCCGGAGACGTATTAGGATTCTCCTGCTGGTAAAGTTCAATCAGATCCATCAGATTTTGCGTGTACTCCCGCAAATGGGTCAGATTGCCGTGGATGAAATTAACCGGGTTATTGATTTCATGGGCGACCCCTGCCACTAATTGCCCTAAACTTGACATTTTTTCTGCCTGCACGAGTTGCATTTGGGTCTGCTGCAACTCCAGCAGCGTGCGTTCGACTTGCTCTCGGGCTTCAGTAATGGCAGCAATTTGAGGCAAACTGGTCCAACAGGCGATCGCCACTCCCGCGAAGGCAACCGTCACTAACAAAATGCTAAACAACGCCACATATTGCCCCACAGCCACCCGCTCTAAACCCGCTCTCACCCACCAGCCAATACTCAGCGCACTGCACACTAAACCAATTAAGATCGTGACCTGAAATGCCAACCAATCTGTTTTGCTGGTATCGGGTTGCTGGTGATACCGTTGCATCCACCGATCGGGATGGAACAGGGGGACGTTCAGGCGCGGTAATTGAGTGCCTGCCACGCCAATCAGCCAAGGTAGCAGTAAGCCAATGGCTAAGTCCTGCCAGCTCCATGCCCACCCACCCACGACCAAAACAGCCGCTTCAAGGGCAAAGAAGCCCAGCGACCACCAGGGCCATCTGGTTTCTGGTCGTCGCCGACTGACCCACTCACCTAAGTGAATTGCCATCATCGAACTCAGGTAGCCGGTGCCCCCCACCATCACAACCCGTGCGACATCCCCCCACCACAGGCAAATCAGACTCATCCCGAGGGTGGAAATCAAACTGGGTTCGAGCACTCCCCGGCGAGACAGCACGGCAAACACGGGTGGTAAGTAGCCATCTTTGGCTAACTGATACAAAATCCGGGGACTGTTAGAAACAGCAGTCGCAGAGCTGAGGAGACATCCTGACGCAATCAGAAAGGTGACGAGGGCGGGGGCGAATCTGCCCCAGAAGGGTTGGGTTGCTGCCACTAGATTGAGGTAGGCGCTATCCCCTAAGCCGGGATCTGTGGCTAACCGCATCAAAACCCACGATCCACCGAGATAGACGATCGGAAGCAATCCCGTCGTCACTTGCAAGCACCGTAGGGTAACGCTGGGTTGGCGACTATCTGCCACAAATGAAGAAGCCGTTTCGCCACCATAAACCGCATAGACGGCGATAAAGAACCATTTCATCCAATCGATCGGAGAAACGCCTGCTCCCAGATCTGCCAGCACCCCAGGGCTAGTGGGAGCAAAACTTAACCAAGCCATGCCTTGGAGACAAAAGGTGAGAAGAAACCCGATCGCTGGAAATATAAAGAAAGAGTGCAAAATACCTAGCGTGCGAGTTCCACTAAAAGCAACGATGAACGGCAGCACTGTAAACCCAATTCTGAATAGGATCTCTGGACAGGTAATCCCCAGTGGCGTCAGATTCGCTTTGATTAAATCGGTCAGAACGATCGCATTCATGGCTGGCACAGACGCCCAGCCGAACATATAACCAATCGCCCCATAGCGAGCCAAGTTTGGCAACCGGTGGAGCAAGCGGGTCGTATAGTTTGGGGTGCCTCCAGCTACCTCTGGGAAGTAAGTCCCTAACCGCTTAACTTGCAGGTTGAGCATCATGCTAATGATTGTTCCCGGCAACCAAACCCAGATCGCCTGCGGACCTAGCGCGGCATTCATCGCAGGCGCAGTCCCTAACCATAAAAGCAACCCACTAAAGCCAAACCCCCAGGTTTCTTGTGAAGAAAGACTCTGAGGCAAGGGAGGTATTGAAACCGCATCGCGATTCATGGTTCTCCTAGAAAAAGGACTAATGTAGACTCAAGTTTTCCCTGAAGTCACTGACTGTTTCATTCGCAACCGAAAAAATTAGCTCATCAACCACTTCTCTGGGATCTTCTTTATACTCTATACTCTCTAAATTATAAGAATTTGAAATTCTTCACAGTCCTGAAGCCTTGTGAAGGATGGAAATAACAAAAAATTATTCTCACTGCGTCAGTCCTGACTGAATTAAGTCTACTATTTCAAATCTTCCAGCTTAATCCGAGGATCTACAGCTTTGAGCAGCAAATCTGCCAACAAATTCCCCACAATCAACATGGTCGCACCCATCATCAAACTTGCCATTACTAAATACAAATCTTGATTGTTCACCGCATCCAGAGTCAGCTTTCCCAAACCCGGCCAATTAAAGAAATATTCCGCAATAAACGCACCGCTCAACAAACTAGCAAACTCAAAACCCAATAGCGTAATCAACGGATTGACAGCATTTCGCAAAGCGTGAATGTAAATTACTCGATCGTCCGGCAAACCTTTCGCCCGTGCTGTTCGGATATAATCTTGACGCAGCACGTCCAAAAATTGTCCGCGCATCAATCTTTGCAAACCAGCAAAACCAGTAAGGCTGAGGGCGACAGTTGGCAAAATTAAGTGCCAGCCGTAATCGAGGAGTTGGCCCCACCAAGGTAAGTCTGCGTGGTCGATACTCGTCATTCCTCCGACGGGAAACAGAGGCGAAGTATTCTGAGCAAAAAATAGCAGCAGCAACGCTGTGATAAAGCTCGGAAATCCCTGTCCCGTGTAGCTGACTACTTGCAGAACTCGATCGACTGTGCGGTTTTGATTGACGGCGGCGACTATTCCCAAAGGAATCGCGATCGCCCAAGTTACAATCAAAGATGCGATCGCCATTAATAACGTCGCCGGTACCCGTTCCCACAGCAGCGAAGCTACGGATCGCTGATACACAAAACTCGTGCCAAAATTCCCCCGCGTCACAATTTGTTGCAGCCACAGCCAATACTGCACAATAGCTGGTTTATCTAAGCCGAACTGCTGTTCGAGTTGCTTGAGAGTCTCCGGCGAAATCTTCGGATTTTGGCTCAAAGTATCCAAGTAATTTCCCGGTGCTAGCTCAATAATTGCAAAACAAAGAGCCGATGCCAAAAATAGGGTTAAAAGTGCCTGCAACAGTCGCTTTAAAACATAAGTAAATGTCTCGCTGCCAAACAGAGAATTCAACGCTCGCCAATTCCGATTTAACTTAAGAGAAGTCATGCTATTTTAGATTTTAGATTTTAGATTTTAGATTTGTGAATGAGTTATAACTACCAGGTTGGGAGGGTGCCTACATTTGCATTATTTTTTATAACTGGTATCCTTAGTAAGATGTAGGGTGCGCACTGCGCACCTTACCACAACGAGTAATTAACAGTGAACTAACTAATATTCCACTAGCGTGACGATCGGCACATCCGGCAATTTCTGCCTGCCGCCCAAAGCCTGCAATTCAATGATAAAAGCAAAACCGACAAGCTCGCAGCCAGCTTGCTCTAACAACTTAGCCGTCGCAGCCGCTGTTCCGCCAGTGGCGATTAAATCGTCCACAATCAGCACCCGGCTGCCCGATGTCATCGCATCTCGGTGCATCTCCAGTCGATCGACACCGTATTCCAACTCGTACTCAGCAAAATGAACCGCACCGGGCAGTTTCCCCGGTTTGCGGACAGGAATAAAGCCTATTCCCATTTTATAAGCCAAAGGCGCGCCAAAGATAAAGCCGCGCGATTCCATGCCCACCACATAGTCAGCAGACATTGCAGAGCATTTTTCGGCTAAGTTGTCAATGGTATAACTGAGTCCTTGCGGGTCGCGCAGCAAAGTTGTAATGTCTCGAAACAAAATTCCCGGCTTGGGGAAATCAGGAATGTCGCGAATCAGAGATTTGAGATCCATAAGCTTGCAGATCGGCGTTGAGGGTAATGAGGCATCAAAAATGGTACAATAATAATGTCAATCGATTTTAAATTTTAGATTTTAGATTTTAGATTTTAGATTTTAGATTTACTATATGTAAACAAATGTCATAATTTCCTAACAACAGGGTTGAATATCAAGATTTGTCACCCTATGATCTAAAGTCAAAAATCTAATATCTAAAATCCAATGATTAAGTTGGCAGCACGAGTGGGTGAGGTTTCTCCTTCTATAACCTTGGCGATCGCCGCTAAGGCTAAAGCCATGAAGGCCGAAGGGATTGATGTCTGTAGTTTGAGTACGGGAGAACCAGACTTTGATACCCCCGAACACGTTAAAGCAGCGGCAAAACAAGCTTTAGACGAGGGGAAGACTAAGTACGGCCCTGTGGCTGGGGAACCGCAGTTAAAAGCTGCGATCGCCCGCAAACTCCGCGATGACAATAATCTCAACTATCAACCGGAAAATATCATTGTCACCAACGGCGGCAAGCATTCCCTCTACAATCTGATGATGGCTCTGATCGAGCCTGGAGAAGAAGTAATTATTCCGGCTCCCTACTGGCTAAGCTACCCAGAAATGGTGAAACTCGCCAGCGGCAAGCCAGTAATTGTACAGACTGATGCTTCTACAGGATATAAAATTACACCGGAACAACTGAGTCGAGCGATTACTCCCAAAACCAAGTTATTTGTACTGAATTCGCCCTCTAACCCGACGGGAATGGTTTATACTCCGGCGGAACTCAAAGCATTGGCCGAAGTGATAGTCGATCGAGATATTTTAGTCGTTGCTGACGAGATTTACGAAAAAATTATATATGACGGCGCTCAACACGTCAGCATCGGTTCCCTAGGCAAAGAAATCTTCGATCGCACCCTAATCAGCAGCGGTTTTGCTAAAGCTTACTCGATGACAGGCTGGCGAGTCGGTTATTTGGCCGGGCCGATCGAATTAATCAAAGCTACCGGCACGATTCAAGGTCACAGTACCTCAAATGTGTGTACTTTTGCACAGTACGGGGCGATCGCAGCTTTGGAAAGCAGTCAAGAGTCTGTCGAAACAATGCGTCTAGCTTTTGCCGAAAGGCGTCAGGTAATATTTGAATTACTCGATGCTATCCCTGGGATTAGCTGTATTAAACCAGACGGTGCTTTCTATATGTTTGTCAACATCAGCAAGACTGGATTGAATTCTCTGGAATTTTGCGACGCTTTCTTAGAACAGCAGCAAGTAGCCGTTATTCCGGGGATTGCTTTTGGTGCAGACGACCATATTCGCTTGTCTTACGCCACCGATTTAAGCACAATTAAAAAAGCCGTAGAAAGGCTGGATAAATTTGTCCGCAGCATTTAAAAATTAGTTAGTAGTCATTAGTCATTAGTCATTAGTCATTTGCTATTTGTTCTTGGTAGCCACTGACTAATTACCGATGGCTGTTGACTATTGACTGTTGACTGACTACTGCTGACTGTTGACTAATACCCATTTTAAAAAGTTCTGCTACAGTAATTGTCCTATAGCAATCCTTACAGGAGTCGTAAATTTTTTACCCCACCCCAGCCCTCCCCGAACCCGCGGTTCGGGAGTAAGAAATTCACAAATGATTTAAGATTGCTATATATAAATTATCGTTCATTCGCTCTTACCACCTGCCGGACACGGCAGTGCAATTTCCCTACAGGCGATAGCTGATAATTGATATCTAGCACTACTTTTCAGAATTGGTATAACTACTGCTGACCAATGACCAATGATGAATGACTAATGACTGCTGACTAAAGCTGTTTCGTCATGATTTCTTTCAGCAAATCCAGCCCCTTCTTAACTCGCCGAGAAACAGTCACCGCACTGATACCCAACCGTTCAGCCGTTTCTTTCTGCGTCAAATCGTAGAGAAACACAAACTCCAATATCTGGCGAGTACGTTGTTCCAACATAGCCAAAGCTTGCTGTACGCGAATTTGATCCTCTTGCGCCAACTGAAAACTCCGATACTTGCTATCGGGAACCAATTCTCCCAGACAAGTCGCCCCCTCATCTTCATCTTGCATCGGCGCGTCCAAACTCAGAGGCGATCGGTTGAGATGGGCCAACTTAATTTCTTGCCATTCTTGCACAGAAACCTCAAGCACTGCTGCTACTTCAGCATCCGTAGGTTTGCGGTTTAACTGTACCTGCAAATCCTTGATTGCTGCGACTGATTTGCGTTCCAGGGACTGCCAGTGGCGGGGAAATCGCACAGAAGGGCTTTTGTCCCGCAAGTAGTGTTGAATTTCACCCCGTATGTAGGGAATTGCAAAGGAACTAAAAGCGTGTCCCTTGGCGATATCAAACCGCTCGATCGCCCTGATCAACCCAATACACCCGACTTGCAGCAAATCGTCGTAGCTTTCACCGCACTGGTTTATCCAGTGATAAACTTCTTTTCTCACCAGCCCGATATTCAGTTTAACTAACTGATTGCGGGTTTCATTCGATCCCGAAAGTTGATACTCGCGCAACAATTGCAAATTTTCGCTTTTTAGCTCGTTCGGCACTGTGGTAGACATGGTGGCATAAGGGTGGGTAGAGCAGAGGACTGAGCTTGCTTTAGATCTAGTTTCCAATCTAGTCTAAAAAAATTCACTTTTAGGTAGTGTAATCCTAGCACTTAATAGGTGTGATAGCGGACACACCTGTTTAAATTTCGGAAGGTGCAGGGATTTAGCTGGATTATCCGAAAGTTTTTCGACAGAAGGCAGAACTTGATCCGGCAGAAGACCTTCGGCACAAGCCAGAATTTAACCGGAATTTTTAAAAAGTCAATGACAATTTTAAGGCTGTTTTAATACAATACTTTAATTAATTAAAAATGCCAAATAAATAACTTGGTATTCATGCCAATGAAATCATAAATTTAGTCATTAGTCAACAGTCCTAAGTTATGTTGCTCAAGACTGTTGGCTAATGAAGGGTGAGCAGTAGCTCTAGGGCAAAAAACTGCTCAAGTTCGATCGATCCTGAAAGCCAATTTTATGACACAGAAGGCTCAATGCGAGCATAAAACAAACCCCGAATTTTCACGTCTAGAGCGGGCCTAGCTCCCAAATCAGTATCAGAAGGCTGCGTACTCTCAAAAATCCCGCCAATTTCGCCAGTGGCGCTGTTAACTTTAGCAACTTGGAGAGAAATTTTGCCCGCCTTGGCGCGAGTGTCAGCCACCTTAACATTAGCCCGCACGCGTTTGGAATTGTCACTAGCCGGAAGCGCCACAGCATTGTCGTAGCCAGTCGCTACCCCGCGAGCTTTAGGGTCTAAAAAGCCTGCGCTGCGGTAAGAAGGAACGTTAAACTCCCCTCGCAAATCGGTGGAAGTATTGATAGCAACCACTCCCGGTTCGGAACTGGCCACTAGCTGTTTAATGGTAAACAAGAAAGGTACTTGCTCTCCGCCCGGTAACTGAATCGTAATAGCTTGAAAATCCAAGCCGTCTTCTTCTGTGAAAGTCAGAGTACCGTCAGTACCGACCTTGAGCGTACCTTGAACTTGGTCAATGCTCGACGTGAACCGTGTCAGCAATTTACCAGGCACAAATTCCGCTTCTTGGCGTTTGTTTGCTGGTTCTTCCTTCACAAAATAAGTTGTAGGCTGCAAACACAAACCAGTCAGTTTATAGGTGGCGCCCGCTTCGATCGGGATCGATCCCCGAGAAGTTTCTGCCAAGCTAGGGCAGTTATTAGCCAAGCCAGTACCTCTAATCTGGTCGTAGGTGAGCAACTCGGTAGTCGCCACCGTCGTGTCAGGAGCAGAAGAACAAGCAACCAGCGCACTCATGCAAAATGCTAAAAGTGCAACAATTAAAGCACGATATTTCATTGCAAACCTCAATATCCAACATCGGATTATATTAAGAAAAAGCCCTACTTCGAGCAAAATATAATTGCCCGCCGGCAGGCTAGGCCAGCGCTTCGGGCAGCATTTAGATCCTGATCCCTCGCTTCACCGACACCGGCATTGACTCAAACAATCAAGCTAGTGCGGCGTGAAAATAAGCAAGAACTTATGATTTCTCAATCATGTTCCGATCGCAGCCCAATACACATGGTACGACGGGTGGTGCTCTTTTCCTGACTTGGACTGCAAATTAATATTGCTTAAGTCAACCTACTTAAGTTACTTTGCTTATGACCCCGAATGGCGATCGCGACTAGCTCGATTAGTCGGTTGACCAAAAGGCTGGGGACAAAGGCCTTGTAGATTTCAAAGGAAGCAGCGGTATGGACAACGGCAAAGATTTAGAGTCAGAAAAGTTGCAGTCTCAAATGCAATCAGTGACAGAGGCGATTCGGACTTTAGCCGAAAATTGTCAGGGAGACAGCCTGCTGCTTTTGGCCCTGCTGCGGACACTGGAAGCTTCGCACCGGGAAATTCGCGACGGTTTGTTTCAAGCGTCTTTTCCCGACAACCGCCAAGCACTTTACAAACTGCTCAGGAATATTGAAGCCAATGGCGGCTGGCCTTACATCCACCGCATGAAACTTCGATCGCTCTTGGGGTATACCCAACAATTATCTCCTCTAGAAGATTCTCCAGCCGAGTCGCCAGAAGACTCGGCCGAAACTCCCCAGGATGTTAAATAGTTTTGAGTGATGAGTTTAGTGAGTTTTACATTAACTCATCACTCATCAGCGAGCTGCGCGATCGCACCTAGAACCAAGGTGTAGGAACAGGTGTAGGAAAAGGTATCGGGTTCGGCACCGCCGTCGGGAACGGCATCAGGCCCGGCATTGGCAGTCCGGGAGTCGGCGTCGGGGGGATCGAACTAATTGATAGCAGAGGCGAATCAGGCACGCTAACTGTCGGCGGAGTTGGAATCCTCGAAGCAGTCGGAGTCGGGGTCGGTGCTGCTGTCGGCGTCGGGGTCGGTGCTGCTGTCGGCGTCGGAGTCGGTGCTGCAGTCGGAGTCGGGGTCGGTGCTGCTGTCGGCGTCGGAGTCGGAGTCGGCGTCGGAGTCGGAGTTGGAGTCGGCGTCGGAGTCGGCGTCGGAGTCGGAGTTGGAGTTGGCGTCGGAGTCGGCGTCGGAGTCGGAGTTGGAGTTGGAGTTGGAGTTGGAGTTGGAGTCGGCGTCTCAGTCGGAGTTGGAGTTGGAGTTGGAGTCGGCGTCTCAGTCGGAGTTGGAGTTAGAGTTGGATCTGTAGTGGTGGTGGTAACTGTAGTTGTAGTTGTAGTTGTAATGGTGGTTGGTCTGGGGTTAACTGTCCCAGTCACAGCGATAAAATCATTCGCCTCGATCAGCGCGGCCGGAGTGTCTGTCAAAATTGCTAAAAGCTTGCCATCGAGCGTCGTAATTACTGTATCCCTGACATTGGCACCGTTACCTTGGCGAACTTGCAGTTGAGCGAAAGATAAATTGCTCGGCAGTCCAAAGAAATCCTCCGTGTCATTGTAATCAGTAATTAAAGCCAAACTGCCAGGCCCGGCTCCCAATCCAAAGACATCGCTGCCGCTGCCGCCAATCAGAGTATCCGAACCCTCACCTCCGATCAGAGAATCATTACCCTCTGCCCCAAATAAATTGTCATTGCCGAAACCTCCCAAAATGGTATCGTCGCCGATACCTCCAGCCAAGGAGTCATCGCCAAAACCGCCGTCTATACCATCATTACCTTTGCCGCCAAACAGGAAGTCATTACCTTCATCTCCCAGTACCGAGTCGTCGCCTTCATCGCCGCGAAGGGTATCGGAACCGCTGCCGCCAAAAGCTGTATCGTCAGCCTTCCCACCGAATATCTGGTCATTACCAGCATCTCCGAAGAGCGAATCGTTGTCGGCATTGCCGTACAAAGTGTCGTCGCCGTCGCTGGCGGTCAAATAATCGTTGCCCTCAGCGCCCAACATTTGATCCCTACCACTGCCACCGTTGAGAGAATCGTTCCCAAAATTCCCGTAGAGAAAGTCATCATCAGCATTCCCGAACACGGAATCGTCGCCGTCATTCCCTGTGAGGGTGTCGTTGCCAGTACCGCCGGCAATCACATCAGAGCCTCCGTTGCCAAAAACTAAGTCGTCCCCAGCGTCTCCCACCACGCTGTCTATCCCGTCGTTGCCTTCGAGGATGTCGTTGCCCAAACCGCCGCGAATCGAGTCGTCGCCGTTCCCGCCGGAAGCAAAATCGCGCCCTTGGTTGCCAATGAGTTCGTCATTTCCTTCACCGCCAAGCAACGAATCTGCTCCGTCCGCTCCAAGAAGCTGGTCGTTGCCGCCGTCGCCCTCTAGGGTGTCATCTCCTCCCGCACCCAGGGGCGTGTCATCGCCATCTAAGGCGCGAATTCGATCGCCCAGCGGAGTTCCTAGAATAAAGTCGTTGCTGTCTGTGCCGATCAGGTTTGCCATACGGGATACACCGGTCCTCAATAAAATAAATTGTTTGAAATTATGTTAATCGCCTTCGTGACAAGGGATTGCTGCTTGCCTAGGTTAGCATAATTGAGATTTTGGCAATCTGCCGAAGGGGCGCTGGAAGTTTTGCTCGTGTCTGCAGTTGCGATCGGTGCTGGTATAATGCTCGATCGGCAATCTAATTTCGTTATTATGGATTTTTTTAAATAGAAATTAGTCTATCGGACTCAAGGAAGTCAATCGATTTGAGATTTGAGATTTGAGATTTGAGATTAAAGAATTGAAGCATTGACTTGCGCGAGATAAATTCGGAGGCTGGTTTTTCGATACAGATTTTTTATTTCTTCGTCCTGAGTCTGCGAGAATGAATCCGGGGGCTTGTATCCTGGATGCTCTCGGTTAAACTCGACAAAGGAAATAAGCAAGAAGGAAAAAGGAATAACCTTTGTCATTCTTCCTCATCAAACTTTTACTTCAGATACCACTTGAAAAAAATGCAACTGTAGGTCCGTGTTCCAAATCATTAAATCATCTTCCCTTCCCTGTTCTTCAAGCTAAAATCTAAAATCTAAAATAATTAAAAATATCTTCTATTTATATTCGGTAATAGGTAACACTATCTCAAATTCACTTCCTTCCCCCAATGTAGAATTAACGTGAATTGCACCGCCATGTTTTTCGACAACGATCGACTTAGCGATCGCCAATCCCAATCCCGTTCCTTTCCCGACTGCTTTGGTTGTAAATAAGTGGTCAAATATCTTTTCTTTGACCGATTCATTCATGCCACTACCATTATCGGCAATGGCAATTTTTACTAACTGATTTTCCACCGATGTTTTAATGATAATTTGATTGGGATGAGCCTTGATTTCTGTTATACTTCGCCCGGCCTTGGATTCGTCCAAAGCATCGATTGCATTAGCTATAATATTCATAAATACTTGATTTATTTGTCCCGGGAAACACTCGACCATCGGTAAATCTCCATAGTTGGCAATCACTTCAATGGCAGGACGTTTGTGATTAGCTTTGAGGCGATGTTTGAGAATTAAAAGCGTACTATCAATGCCTTCATGAATGTTGAAAGGAACTTTATAATCTCGATCGGCACGCGAGAAAGTGCAGAGGCTGGTACTGATATTTTTCAGCCTTTCACAGGCCATAGACATGGAATCCATTATCTTAGGTAAGTCTTCCAAGGTATATTCCAGATCGATTTCTTCGGCATGGTCGATAATTGGCTCGCTCTGGTTGGGGAAAGTTTCTTGATAGAGTTGCAAGTGTTCGAGCAACTCGGCAATCGTAGGTTTAGTTTCTTGGAGACTGGCAGCAATAAAGCCAAGGGGGTTATTCATTTCATGCGCCACACCAGCTACTAAATTACCTAAAGCCGACATTTTCTCACTTTGGACGATTTGTAATTGGGCGTTTTGCAAGTTGTGTAATGCTTGTTCTAATTCCACTGATTTTTGCTCGAAGGCAAGTTCTGCAATTTTGCGATCGCTAATATCCATCATCACGCCATCCCAGACGATCGAGCCGTCGGCTTGCCGTTCCGGTCGTGATGCCGCCTGCACCCATTTCACAGTGCCGGAGGTCGTAATAATGCGCCATTCCTGCTCAAAAGGCGTGAGAGTCTCTGCAGAATGGATGAACGCCTCAGTCAGATCTCGGCGATCGTCTGGATGCTCCAGCATCCGAAAATTTGTGATGCCTGCCAAGAAATCTTGGGGTGACACTTCATATAGAGCGGCGCAGCCTGGACTAACGTAGGGAATTGAAACAGAACCATCAGGAGCCAGGCCAATCTGGTAAATTATGCCAGGAAGATTATCCACTAGCTTTTGAAAGCGGGCTTTGCTGGCACGCAGTTCTACTAGCATTTGTTGGGCTTGTTCGTAAAGTCGGGCATTTTCTAGGGAAATTGCGGCTTGAGCGCAAAGTAGATTCAGGAGTTCGACGCGATCGCTCGTAAATGCTCCTATTGCTAAACTATTTTCCAAATATAAAATGCCCATCAACTTGCCTTGATGCAAAATCGGACTGCACAAGATACTCTTCGGCTGCTGGCGCATGATATAAGGATCGTTGGCTAAAGTAGGATCTGCTGTCGCATTCACCAGCACAACAGCCTGATTATTGTGCTTAACTTTGTAAATTAGCTTTAGGGGAATTTCCTGACTCTCCTCAATAGGAATCCTCTGCAACACAACTGGGTTTCTTCCCTTGGTAATTGAGCCTTTAATTAGCAAGCGCTCGTCTCGTAGCAGTGTTAATACGCATTTATCTGCCCCCGCATTTTCGATGACAATGGAAAGCAACGATGAAAGCAGTTTGGACAGTTCGATTTCGCTGGAGATAGCTTGGGAAGCTTTGAGAATGGTAGCTAAATCTAAAGCCACAGAGGCACTGCTGCTAGAAGTAGCCGAACTGGTGGATGTAACAGTCCCCAAGGCGAAGATAGTTTCGTTAGTGGAAAGAGTACAACGAGTTTGCTGTAATACGGGAGCAAGTAATTGGGGATAGCGTTTGTCTAAATCAGCGACTTTGGCTTTTGCACCCCAACGAGCATAGCCATAGTAAGCTTCAATCGCGTATTCTTGAGCGATGCGCTGTTTATTCCATTGTAAGTAAAACTTTGCTGCTAGTTCGTTGGCGAGGGCTTCTTCGTTGATGAATTGATGTTCTCTAGCAAGATTTATGGCTCGGTCATAACACTCACTGGCTGCGACTTTTTCACCCAAAACTCGATGGCGTTCGGCTTCAACTAAATACCATTTATGCAAGTGGTTCATCGTGGCATAGTGCGCCCACTGGTGCAGAATCGTTTGATGGGTGGCAGCAACAGCAAGCAGTTCGGCTTGCTCCGGTTCTGGTTGGGTAGGGAAGAGTGCTAGATAAGTTAGCGCGGCATAAAAATGGAAAATAGGAACAAAAATCGATCCCGATACTGCCATTAAACACGGCTTCGCTTGGGCGATATAGTTGCGTGCATCTGCATAATTACCAAAGTAGTAAGCAAGCAGCAGTTTGTAGATGTAAGCTTGCGCCATCGCTGTTAAATCATTATCCTGCTGGTGCTTAGTTAGCATCAACGTTTCATTATAGGAATTGCCGATCAAGCAATATGGTTGACTGACTAATTCAATCAAGTTTTCTGCTGCTTGTTTGCCTAAATTTACATATACTCGAGCAGATTCTTGTTTCACCTGAGCCAATGCCACACTATAATCAGCCATGTCTTGAATAAAACTATTCAGTTCTTCACCGCTAAAAAACCTGCCATTACTGTGACCACCGAGAGCAAAACCAGCGTGTAAAAAATCTCCAGTTTCTATGCCAGCATAGTAAGCTGCTTTCAGAGTCGGGATTGTGGCATCCAAGCGCTCTTGGTAATGTTGAATAAAGCAACCAAATAGAGACATAACACCGGATTTAATTTTTTTTATATTAAGTTTTTCCAGTAAATTTAGAGCCAATTTACCAAAAGCATAGCCTGCGGAAGGATCTTCCAAGAAAGCACACAATACCATGCCGTGAATACCGTACCCAGTTGTTGATGCCACGGTATTGCCCGATCGAAGAGATAAATTCACCATCATCGAACTCAGTAATGGCAATAAACCGGGCATTCCTTGGATAATGGGTGAAAACAACATTGCCATCAATTCCATTGCGGCTCGATCTGTAGGATCGGTCATTAATGGCAGATTTATCAAGTCTTCAATTTTTCTACCTTCGAGTTGGGTAGCAAGGCTTTGTAGCATTATGCTAGTCTTAGCTGGATCGGGTTCTGTAGGCAGTTCAAGCCCCAATTGCTCTAATGCTTTTCTGCCAATAGCGATCGCCTCCAACACATTACTTTGTACAACTTGCGCTGCAATTTGAATTTCGTAAATTTTGATTTTGTCTAAAATCGTTTGAGCCGAGCGCAACATAATTGTTGCTATCTGTTCCATGCCCTCAAAGTCACTATTCAAATAACTAGCTTCAGCCGCAGCAATATGGAGGTTTAAAGCTAATTCATACTGACTTTGCCAACAGTTTATTTGTAGTAGATCGATGCCTGTTTGGAAATATGTTTTTGCTGCCGCGTATGCTATAGAATTTCTCGCCTTACCTCCAGCTTTTAAATTTAGTTCAGCTAACATTTCTTGTTGTCTCGGTTCAGTAATTAACTTAATTCCTTTATTCAAATGCTCGACAATATCAAACAGTTTTTCCTCTTGTTCTATTTGTGATAATTTTTTGCGAAGTAATTGTCCGATTTTGAGATGAGTTGCTTGTTTTTGAGAATCGGGAATCAGCGAATAAGCTGCTTGCTGTACTCGGTCATGTAAAAATTTATATCGTGCGAATTGTTTAGTGGTATTTCCCTTCTCTAACGTTAATTTATCGCCATCATTTTCTTGATAAAATTTATAAACATCACTAATCGGTAAAATTAATCCTTCTTGTAAAGTTTTCCACAACTCAGCAGCAGTTTCTATCTCGGACTGTTCCGAAACAATTGCCAAAATCGCTAGATCGAACTGATTACCAACACAAGCGGCTAATTTTAATACATTTTGAGTCGATCGCGGCAATTTTTGTAATTGCAATGCTATAAAGGATACAACATCATCTGCAAGCACCTGCTGGTTAACTTGGGTAAGATCGCATTGCCAGCAGCCTGATTCAAAATTGAAGTGAATGAGATTGTCTTGATGTAATGCTTTAAGAAACTGAGTAACAAATAAGGGATTTCCTTTGGTTCTTTGATAAATCAGTTGAGAAATATTACCTGCCCACTTTTTTGAGCATTTCAGGGTGTCAGCAACTAAGTGATTCACTGTGACTTGACTCAATGGTACTAAAGTAATCGTATTAATCGTTGCTTGTTTTTTTTGTATCTCGCCCAAAGTCAACATCAATGGATGTCCGGGGTTGACTTCATTATCGCGGTATGCACCAATTAATAACAGATATCCCGTATCAGCCATGAGGAGCTGCATTAAGTTCAGCGATGCCAAATCTGCCCATTGCAAATCATCTAAAAACATCACTAAGGGATGTGAGGCATTGGTAAAGACTTGGATAAATTTTTGAAACAATAAATTAAATCTATTTTGTGCTGGTGTTCCCGATAATTCTGGAGCTGGTGGTTGTTGACCGATAATTATTTCTAGTTCGGGGATGACTTCAATAACAACTTGTCCGCTGTCACCGAGGGCTTCTAAAATCTTAGTTTTCCATTGTTTGATTTGGGCATCGCTTTCACTCACCAATTGCCCCATTAAATCCCGAAAGGCTTGCACGAAGGCACTTAAAGGAATGTTACGCTGAAATTGATCGTATTTGCCTTTGATAAAATAACCGCGTTGGCGCACGATCGGTTTATGCACTTCGTTAACTACTGCTGTTTTACCAATCCCAGAAAAGCCAGCTACCAGCATCATTTCTGTTGCGCCTTGACTAACTCGCTCAAATGCTTGCAGCAGTATTGATACTTCAGCTTCTCGTCCGTAAAGTTTTTCGGGAATGAGGAAGCGATCGCTCACATCTCTTCGCCCAATTTCAAAACTCTGAATTTCCCCAGTTTCTTTAAGCCCATCTAAACATTTTTCTAGATCGGTTTTCAGTCCTAAAGCACTTTGATAGCGGTCTTCCGCATTTTTTGCCATCAATTTGCTGACAATCTCTGAAAGTACAGATGGAATTTGTGGGTTAATTTCGTGTACTAAGGGTGCTGCTTCGGCGATATGGCAATGTACTAACTCCATCGGGTCATTGGATTGAAATGGCAACTCTCCTGTCAGTAATTCGTAGAAGGTGACACCAAGTGAATAAAAATCAGTACGGTAGTCAATTCCCCGGTTCATTCTGCCGGTTTGTTCGGGAGAAATGTAAGCAAGTGTCCCTTCTAAAACATTAGGATTAAGCAGGGTTTGGGTTTCTCGTGGCAATAAAGATGCAATACTAAAGTCGATTAATTTGATTTGTTTGGTTTCCGGGTTAATTAAAATGTTGCTGGGTTTGAGGTCTTTGTGAATGATGCGTTCTCGGTAGAGAATATTTAAGGTGTGGCATAGTGCGATCGCCATTTGCAAAAACTCGCTTAAATTGAGTAGAGTTTCCCCTTGTTGAGTCCATTCTTTGAGAGAAATTCCTCCGAAGTCTTCCATTACCAGCGCATAGCTGTTTTGGTAGGCTTCTAAGCTGTATGTTTGGATGATTCCGGGCAAGTTGAGGTTTTTGGCGATCGTATATTGATTCCGAAATTGCACGAGTTCGCTAAAGGTGGGATACTCGCTATGCAAGACTTTGATCGCGACGGGCAGTTTGTCATGAATACGGAAAGCTCGATAAACCTGGGTGCGAGTTCCTGAGTAAATGCGCTCGATCGTTTGATAACCTCTCAATGTAAAATTTTTAGTTTTCATATTTTTATTATTGGCCTCATGGGCGGGCTGTTTGTAGCTTAACAGAAGAAAAGATAGTTTCCAGATCCTGTGATATTTAAGTATAATGAATATGATATAAATCGCTGATAAGTGTGATTTAGATCACGCAAAATTACATTTTTTTAAATAAATAATCCACTTTTATTTAAAAATGAAATAGCCTCATCCATATTGGAATAGTGAATAATAAACTAACGCAGCCGATGCCGATCGCAGTTACAGCTAATTCGCGATCGAGATTAAAAGCTTCTGCCAACAATGTAGTACCAAAAGCAGGAGGCATTGCCATTTGCAGCACTAGCACAAGTCGGGGCGCGCCCGTGATTCCAAAAAATGTTAATCCCGTGCCAATTACCAAGGGAATAAACAACATTTTAATCCCCAGACAAGCCAAAACTTGTTTGAGGTTGTGCAAGGAATTCAACTTGCTCAACTGCATCCCGATCGTAATTAAAGATAAAGTAATTACAGTCCAAGCGCCTGTTGTTAACAATTCTGCGATTTGTGCCGACAGCGGCAAGCTGCGCGAGACAAACCCTATACCAAAAGCCCACAGTGCCGGATTCAGAAAAATTGCCCGCAGAGGACTTAACCAACTCTGACGCCGATCGCTTGTACCGCAGTGAGAAGCAATAGCAACTCCCAGTATATTAATTGCCATGGTAGTGCCTAGCAAGTCGTAAAACAACGCCCAGGCAAAGTGTTCCGACCCTAATAAGGACAAGGTGACGGGAATGCCTAAGAAACCCGTATTACCCACCATCGTTGCCAATAAGAAGCTGCCTTGAGCGGGCAAACTCCAAGCAGTATTGTGTTCCGGGGTATTTTGGGCGATCGGATTAAGAGTCTTGAAACGTTCCTCGCCGACAACAAAATTTATCAAAATCCAAGCGAGTCCTCCACCTGCTAGAATTGCCGCCCAAGCTATTAGCGGCGCAATCAAAATAGCACCCGACAAATTGGCGCGGCGGATAAAAGCAACAATGCTCAATGGCGTGCCAAAGAAGAAAAGAAACTTGGCTAAATATGTAGAATAGTTTCTTGGTAGCAGGCGGCCGAGAATAAATCCGAACGCCACCCATCCGATCAGATTTAGATAAAGTTTGAGCAGCGGATTTTCTAAATAAAGCATGATTTAGTAAATATTTACTAAATATTTACGCAGATCCACTACTTTTGCCAAAAAAGCCCACTTTTACCCTACCGCCGCAGTTTTCCGTGGCCCTGCAACACTAAATATTAATGCTTATTCAGCCTCGCAGATAATTTTCTCGACAGGCCTTGACATCCACAGAAGCGCGTGTAATCATAAAGTTGAGGAATAAATCAACATAGGTCAAAACTATGGCACGGCAAGCAAAACAATCATCTCAGGTCAAAAGTTCCAGCAGCCAAGCAGCCTCCAATACTCGCACCAAGTTTACCCTCTACAATTTTGCCGGAAACGCCAAGGCATTCTATCTAGTCGATCGCATTAATTTAGAAAGAAAGCCCGGTGATATCCCAGAAAAATCCGTCGCTCACAGCATCATCATCATCGACCGTTCCGGCTCAATGTATTATGACTTAGAACCGCTGAAAGAAACCCTAATCAAGCTTTTGACCTTAGACGAATACAACAATTACCAGCTAATTGTCAGCCTGATTTCCTATGCTGACAAGGGGGACGTAATTTGTCACTTCCAGCGAATTCCCATTCAAGAAGTGCTGAAGTTTGACTCTCAATACATCAAAGAAATTCAAAAAATCCACACGGCTGGCTGTACCTGCATATCGCAGTCGATGCAACTCGCTAAATCTCTGGTTAAAGCGGGAGAAATGACAGCGATCAATTTGCACACAGACGGCTATGCAAATGACCCAAGTGCCAATTCGGAAGCTGCAAAACTAGGGGAAATTTGCGAAGAACTAAAAGACATGGATGTGTTTGCTAACACGATATCCTATGCCTCTGCTGACTTCAAACTTCTCTCCAAAATCGCCAACACATTATCGGGAAATTGCATCCGCGCTGGCGAATTCAAAATGGTTTACGATGCTCTTTACGACAGCACAAAACTGTTAGGCAGTTCCGTTGCACCTCCGCTGGAAGAACCGTTAATTAAGGAGTACGATTATCAAGTTTTTGTTTCCAAAAGCGGCAAGAAAATCAACGGTTCATCGAGTACGCTGAAAATTTGCGGGCTGAAAGCAGACGATCGCGGACTTTTTTACAAATATCAGAAAGTCGCCAAAGATGAGTATGACAAATTAGATGTTCCCGTTGCTCAAACTGATGAGTCGGTGTTTGCTTTTGCGAAAGCTAACCTCGCTGACGGCAATTTAAATACGGCTAAGTATGCGCTGGCGAGTACCTTCGACGCTACTTTGACGGAAAAACACGCGAAAGCTTTGACAAATGCCCAAATAGCCGAGTTTACGGAAGATTTGGAACAGGCTGTTTTTGCGCCTGATGTGTTGAAAAATCAGGAAATTGGCGATCGGGTAAAAGTCAGCGAGAAAATTTCCCTGCTGGAGTTAATCAAGATATTGGAGGAAAACAGCAACAGCATCATCATCAATTTGAAACACTTGCAAGAAAATTATCAGCGAAAAGGTTTGAAGCGAATTGAAGGAAAGCGAGACGAAAACGGCAACCTTGTCAAGCCTTGGCTGAAAACTGAATTTTTAGATGGTGGCGAATACGTGCAAATGGGTTCATTTGCCATCAATCAAAATACCGCTACCATCAATATGCTGATTACCCGAAAAGCTAAGCTGGTAAAAGTTGAGGATGGAACTTTAATCGCAGAAGTGGCGGGAATTCTAGTTACAGACCTCAATACTTTCAACAATTATACCATTGTCAGCGACGGCGAAGTTAATATTAAGTCGCTGCGAACCAAAATCAGCAGCAAACCAGTATTTGATTTGCTCAAAAAATGCGGTGTCCTTGAAAAAGACGGTTCGCCCGTGCAAGAATTTGACTTCCGTTCCGAGTATGATATAAAGTTAGAGACTTTGCCGCTAGTCCCTTTTGACGGGCGTTACGGCAGCCTTGACGGAGTGTTTGAGGAACTCGCAGAAATTAAAATTCTCTCTAGCATTCTCTCGGCTCATTTGAAGGAAGAATCCGAGGCTTACACTGCGGAACAATTGGAAGAGTTGAAACAACATTATCTGTCAAAAAGCCTTTACATCAATTTTCCGACGACGACGGAATACACAGATTTAAAAAGTGCGATCGCCAACGGTTCAGTAGATTCGCGAGTCAGCTACAAAATCGACATCGGCAGCAAAAACATCCTCAACTTCGGCAAGTTGCACTCTGCCAACAAATTTCTCGATCGCCTTTATGAAGTTTACCACAAAAACACGGGCGAAAAGCTAGCAAAACCGACATTTGACATCACCTTAGATGAGCCTGTTGTCTTCGCACACAAAACGCTGTCATCCCGAACAAAAATCACCAAAGTTGACGACTTGATGAAACTGATTTTCGATGAGTTTCTGGGGTTGGAGAATAACGGCACTGTCACCGCTATTTTATCAAAAGTTGGTGCAGATAGTTTGCTGCGCCTTTTGCAAGCGAAATGGCAGGGAGAAGATGTCAAGCGAGACGAATTTGTCGCTGCTTTAGCTAATGCGAATGAGCGACTGGAAGCTTATGCGGAAAAAGTGTACGGGGAAAAAGTTTCACCGCTGGTTTTCTATATCGGTTCTACCGGACTTATCCCGGATGAAATGGAGGCAAAAGCGGCGAGTGCTGAGGAAATTAATTCTAAATACGGCAACTTGCAATTTTCTAAAGATGAGCAAGAGGGGATGTTTTTTGAAGTCGGCGACTGCATTATTAGCGTGTATGCTAAGAATGAGTATTTCACGGTAGGGAAGTAAGAATTAGGGTGGGCTTTTGCCCACCTTGGTTACATATTTTTATTTAAAGTGCGATCGAGTCCAAGCCGGAGAGTTTGCTGAGAGTTGACTGCTTTACTGCATCAGTTTGTGGAAATTATTAACAGAGCGATCGCCAGATGATTTTCTATCTATATGATTGCGCGAACTATAACTGCGTTTTAGCGATTTCTGGCAAGATTAGGGCATCTTGAGGAGATCTATGTTGAACTCGCAATCTCCCTAGCAGCTTCTCGCAGCCGCTCCACATCGCGCATCGGTGGTATACCAAAGAGCCGCTTGTACTCTCGGTTGAAGTGCGAGGAATCGTCATAACCCACACGGTAGGCAGCACTGGTAGCGTCAAGGTTTTGCCCCAGCATCAGACGGCGAGCTTCCTGGAGCCGCAGTTGCTTCTGGAACTGCAAAGGACTCATGGCAGTGACAGACTTGAAGTGATGGTGGAAGCTCGATACACTCATTCCCAGCTCTCGTGCGATGCTTTCAATCCGAAGCGGCTGGTTAAAGTCTTTACGAAGTCGATCGACGGCTATAGCAATTTGGTGGGTAGAGCCACCCAGAACTGCAATATGACAAAGCCGACCACCTTGCTCTCCCATCAGGAGTCGGTAAATGATTTCTCGCTTAATCAGTGGTGCGAGAACATGAGCTTCAGCAGGGGAATCTAGAAGCCTGACGAGCCGCACCGTAGCGTCTAGCAGATTGGTATCCAGTGGACTGATATCGATCGCTTTGACACTAGCCTCGCTTTGAGCTGAGGGATAGCCTGCCTCAACCATGACTGAGCCCACCAGGGTGGGGTCGAGATCCAGACGAAGCCCCAGGTACGGTTTTTCCTGGGTTGCTTCTAGAATTCGGCTGGCAATCGGTAGTTCGACCGTCCCCAATAGATAGTGCATCGGATCGTACTGGTAGCGATCGCTGCCTAGCAGCACTTCTTTGCTGCCCTGAGCAATGACACAAAAGGAAGGAATCGAGACACTATGAACGCATTCCGAAGGAAAGGAGGTGCGATAGAAGTGCAATCCTTTCAGCGGCTCGATCGTCCCATCATGACGAATCGCCTGTGCAATCCGCTGGGTCAGTTCGTCTCTGTTAGCTTGCGCTCTGGAAGCCTCGCGCTTTGCCTGATGGTCGTTCATTAACGACCTATCGGACTTTTCACTCGTTTTGGCAGCGTTCATTTCTAAGTTTGCAGGATTGTACAACGATTTTAGACGATCGTTCTATTGCTTGCCTTTGAGGATTCTTAGAATTAAGCTAAAGCAATGAAAAATAGTTCCGGCGAATTGTAAGCATTCTGGATTTTTATACAAGAGTAAACTCAGTTTTGATTGGGCAAGAGATTCCCCTACTGACAACCAAAAGGGCATCAAGGCGAACCTTGCTTCTTAAAAAATTCATCCCTATTGATAGAGCAGGCGATCGCGTGCTCGATCTCTACAATTGGGGTAGCCAAAGGAATTCAGACGGTCACGAACCTCAGCCTAAAGGCATGAGGCTTGAAGGAGAAATCTAACAAGCCGTTCCCCTAGGGCCGA
The DNA here is from genome assembly GCF_036701245.1 of Microcoleus sp. Pol14D4. Lineage (NCBI taxonomy): Bacteria > Bacillati > Cyanobacteriota > Cyanophyceae > Oscillatoriales > Microcoleaceae > Microcoleus > Microcoleus sp. Pol14D4. The sequence goes on along the minus strand of NZ_JAUBQM010000023.1, from coordinate 23,446 downwards.
GCGTCTTAATTGACTCGGTTTTTTGAGTTTCGAGAACAAAGGACGCCCGATCGAAGGGGCACAAGCGCCTGCGGTGGGTGCAGAGCGTTAGAAGAGCCGGCGCGAAAAACAAACACTTGTCCAGGGATTGTTTGAGAATTTTGCAAGGAGCATCATGGACGATAATCAAGAACCGAAAGATTTCAGTTCAAGCGAGAGCGATTCGCAGCTCAGCGCGGACGAAGAAACACTGCTCGACCAACTCGGAATTACCGGCGCTGCTCGCCGCAAATTCTTGGGGCAAAGCATGGCTGCCCTACTCGGCACCTTCGCCTTCCACCTGCTGGCTAAAGAGGAGGCCTTTGCCACCCTCGCCGCGGAGCCCGATGCCGTATTCGCCCAGGCCCCTGCGGTTGAAAACGCCGTTAACGTTCTTTTGAAAATCAACGGCTCGACCCAACGCTTGGAAGTGGATTCGCGCACGGCGCTGCTCGACGCCCTGCGCGAAACACTTGGATTGACCGGCACGAAAAAAGGATGCGATCAAGGACAGTGCGGCGCTTGTACGGTGATCGTTGACGGGCGCCGCGTGCTTTCTTGTCTGACACTTGCCGCTAGCTGCGAGGGGAAAGAGGTGACGACGATCGAAGGTATCGCTGACGGCGACAATCTTCATCCGATGCAGGCGGCGTTCATCAAACACGACGGCTTCCAGTGCGGCTACTGCACTCCGGGGCAGATATGTTCGGCGGTGGCGCTGCTGCAGGAAGCCAAAAACGGCGAGGCGAGTCACGTCACTAACAATTTGCGGACGATCGCCCAGAATGTAGCACTCTCTGATGAAGAAATCAGAGAACGCATGAGCGGCAACATTTGCCGTTGCGGCGCGTATCCGGGAATCGTGGCGGCAGTCAGAGAAGTTCAGTCCGGGCGCGAAACAGCCCAGGCCTGGCATTTTGCGAGCGATGAAGAAATTGCCATTGCATTGAATCAGGGGGGCAAAGCCGATGAAATCGTTTAAATATTCCAGCGCCACCGACGCAGCAAGCGCCGTTCGCACCGTTTCCGCGAATCAAACGGCACAGTTTCTCGCAGGCGGGACAAATCTGATTGATTTGATGAAAGAATACGTCGAGCGTCCCAGCGAAGTTGTTGACATCTCAAGTTTGAATCTGGCGGAAATTCGATCGACCTCGAACGGAATTTCGATCGGCGCCTTAGCCAAAAATACCGACACGGCCAACCATCCGCTCGTCCGGCAAAATTACCCGCTTCTGTCAATGGCGATTTTAGCCGGCGCCTCCGCCCAGCTTCGCAATATGGCGACCAACGGGGGAAATTTAATGCAGCGCACCCGTTGCCAGTATTTTTACGACATCGCTATGCCCTGCAACAAACGCGATCCCGGCAGCGGATGCGGAGCGCTTCAAGGGCTCAATCGCATTCATGCCATTTTGGGCTACAGCGACAAATGCGTGGCGACTTACCCGGGCGATATGGCGAATGCGCTTTATGCGCTGGACGCGGTAGTGAGGATTCGCGGCACGAACGGGCAAGAACGCACAATCCCGATCGAGGATTTTCATCGCTTGCCCGGTAACACGCCCCAAAAAGATAACAATCTTCAGCATGGGGAATTGATCGTTGCGATCGAAATGCCGAAGAATAATTTCGCCAATAAGTCTTATTACCTAAAAGTTCGCGATCGGGCTTCCTATGCTTTTGCACTGCTTTCCGTGGCTGCTGCTTTAGAAACAAGCGGCAACACCATCAAACAGGCACGTGTTGTTTTGGGCAGCGTCGCGCATAAACCTTGGCGTTCGCCCGAAGCGGAAAAGGTTCTGATCGGCAAACCTGCGACGGAAACAACTTTTGAGGCTGCTGCAGAAGCGGCTCTGAAAGATGCGAAACCCCTTGAACATAACGGTTATAAAGTCGAACTCGGAAAACGCGCCATTGTTCTGGCTTTGCAGCAAGCGTTGACGAGCGGTGCGGTCTAATTATATCTATTCCGGTTGGATTGGAATGATTAAACCGCAGAGTACGCAGAGAACGCAGAGGAAGAGAAGAGAGAGATGAATACGGGACGATGAAGGGCGGATTTGATATTAGGGAGGATAAAGGAAATGGCAAGATACATCGGAAAAGAAATGAGCCGCGTGGACGGCGCAGCCAAGGTGACGGGCAAGGCTAAATACGCGGCGGAATTCCAGGTTCCCAATGTCGCTTACGGTTTTATCGTGCTCGGAACCGTAGCAAAGGGCACGATTAAATCGATCGACACGCGCGAGGCTGAAGGCGCAGCAGGCGTAATTCGCGTCTTCACGCACCTGAACGCACCGAAGCTCGGTCCGAAGTCTTCCACGGAGCAGTCCCCGCCCAGCGCCACCGAGGAGGAAGACAAGTCGTTTCGGGCGCTCGGGTCCGACAAAATCTTCTTCAATATGCAGCCCGTGGCACTCGTCGTCGCCGAGACATACGAGCAGGCACGTTATGCGGCACGTCTGGTTAAAGTCTCCTACAACTCACAGCAGCACATGACTGACACTGAGGCGGTGCGCTCGATCGCGCGCGTCCCCACTAAAGGGCCGGCTCCAAAGCCGCGCGGTAATCCCGAAGAGGCGATGCGCGCAGCGCCCGTGAAGGTAGAGGCCGAGTACCGCATCCCGATCGAGCACCACAACCCCATGGAGCCGCACGCGGCGATCGCGGTCTGGCAAGGCGACAAGCTAACGGTCTTCGACAAGACGCAGGAGGTCTATGGCGTGCGCGAACATTTGGCTTCGAGCTTCGGCCTGCCAGAGGAAAACGTGAACGTGGTCTCGCCCTTCGTCGGCGGGGCGTTTGGAGCGTCGCTGCGCCCGAACTATTATCCGGCGCTGACAGCGATGGCAGCCCGCGAACTCAGGCGCCCAGTCAAGGTTGTCTATACGCGCACGCAAATGTTCACCGGCCACGGTTATCGTCCGCACACGATTCAGAAGATCGCGCTCGGTGCGGAGCGATCGGGAAAGCTCTCGGCGATGATTCATGAAGCCGTGCACAACACCTCCACCATCGAGGAGTTCTCAGACGACACCACGGGTTTCACGCGCCAAGTCTATGCGTGCCCGAATCTCTACGCGCCGCTGAAGATTGCCGACACGGACCTCCCCACCCCGACCTGGATGCGCGCACCGGGGGCCGTTAGCGGTATGTTCGCGCTTGAATGCGCGATGGACGAGCTGGCCTACGCGCTGCGGATCGACCCGCTCGAACTTCGGCTGATCAACTATGCCGAAACTGACCCCGAGAGCGGCAAGCCATTTTCGAGTAAGGCGCTGCGGGAGTGCTACCGGCTGGGCGCGGAAAAATTCGGTTGGAAGAATCGCAAGTTCGATCCCCGATCGATGCGTGACGGACGCTTACTCGTCGGTTGGGGCATGGCGACCGGCGTCTGGGGCGCTTTCCAGAGGCCTGCTGCCGCCCTCGTCACGCTGCAGGTGGACGGCACGGCGCAAGTCGCAAGTGCGACCAGCGACATCGGACCTGGCACCTACACCGTGATGACTATGATCGCTGCCGAGTATCTGGGGCTGAAGTTGGAGCAGGTGAAATTTGAACTCGGCGACACGAAGTTGCCTCGAGCGCCGTCGCAGGGGGGCTCTTGGACGACGGCGAGCGTCGGCTCGGCCGTGTGCGGGGCGGCTCTGGCGATCGGCACGAAGTTGCTCGCCCTCGCGAACCAGGAACCGAATTCTCCGCTCCAGGGGGCAGCCCCCTCCGATGTCGAGATGCTTGACGGGATACTGCGACTAAAAAGCGACCCGTCGCGTTTCGCCAACATCTCCGCAGTGATGAAGCGTAATGGTCTCACCGAAATCACGGAAACATTCGAGTCGCGTCCCTCAGAGGAGCGCGAGAAGTATGCGACGCTGGCGCACGGCGCGCAGTTCGTTGAAGTGAAGGTCGATCCGGATGTGGGAACTGTCCACGTTACGCGCGCCGTTGAAGTGACCGCCTGCGGCAAGATTATGAATCCGAAGGCCTCGCACAGTCAGGAAATCGGCGGCGTTGTCTGGGGCATTGGTATGGCGCTGCAAGAGGCGACTGAAATCGACCACCGTTACGGACGGATCATGAATCCGAATTTGCAGCACTATCACGTGCCGGTTAATGCCGATATCTTGGAGATCGAAACGATATTCGTTGAGGAGGACGATAAAGTCGTCAATCCGCTCGGTGTCAAGGGCATGGGCGAACTCGGCATGGTGGGCATCCCGGCGGCGATCGCCAACGCTGTTTTTCATGCCACGGGCAAACGGATCAGGGACCTGCCAATTACGCCGGACAAGCTGCTTTGAGTGAGATCCTTGGATGAATGATATCGATTCCGGTTGCATTGGAATGATTAAACCACAGAGTACGCTCCAGAACGCAGAGTTCGAGAACAGAGAGATGAATACAGGACGATGAAGCGCGGATTTGAGATGATATCGATTCCGGTTGCACCGTCCGTCATTGTTGACTGTTGAGAGTTGACTGTAGAAGGAGGGGTCAAAAAAATGAAAATTGCGCGAATTATTTGTTGGCCTGGGGATTCGACTTTACGCCCGACTTTCGGGGCCCGGATTTGATATCATTCCGGCCTTACTGCCGGAATTGATATTAGATACAAAAATTTTTAGGCTGACCAATGAAAGAACTACACGATATTAAGGCTGCTTTAGAGCAAGTAAAAGACACCACGAAAAAGCTAGCCTTGGCAACTTTAGTTAAAGTGGAAGGTTCAACTTATCGCCGGCCTGGTGCGCGAATGTTGATGAGTGCAGATGGCTTGATAGTAGGTGCAATTAGCGGTGGCTGTTTGGAAAGCGATGTATTTGAGAAAGCACAGCAGGTAATGAATACTGGTAGTCCCTGTGTGGTTAAGTATGACTCCACCTCGGAGGAAGATTTAATTTGGGGATTGGGGCTTGGCTGTCAAGGCATTGCTTATGTTTTGATTGAATCGTTGCCAGTAAACGAGCCGAACCAAATTAGTTTTATCCACAAATGTCTTGATGCTCGGTTTGAGAGCGCTATTGCAACTGTATTTAATATAGAGGGTGAAAGCAAATCTCAAATAGGCGATCGCTTGCTACTAAATTCAGATATCATCAACCACATCAGCGATGAGGAATTAGCAGCAGCGGTTTTAAGGGACACACAAGCAGCACTTCAACACAAAACTTCGGTAGGGAAACAATATCAGTTAATAGGCGGGAAAGTTGAAGTTTTTATTCAAGTCATTCAGCCGCCACTGTCGCTGGTAATTTTGGGTGCTGGGTATGACGTTCTTCCCGTTGTTCGCTTTGGCAAACAGTTAGGATGGCATATTACTGTAGTCGATCACCGCCAACGGGAAGTAAGCCGAAAGCGTTTTCAAGAAGCCGATAGAGTTAAATTTTGTTCTCCTCAAGATGTATTAAAAAAAATTGAGATAGATGAGCGTACTGTTGCTGTAGTTATGACTCATAATTATTTAGACGACCTGGAATTGCTGAGAGTGTTATTGCCTTCTGACTTAAAATACTTAGGTGTACTTGGCCCTAAGAAAAGAACAGCCCGATTATTGCAAGAACTACAACAAGAAGGAGTTATCCCCACTCCACAACAGCAAAAAAATTTATATAGTCCGGTGGGACTCGACATTGGGGCAGATAATTCCGAAGAGATTGCTCTGGCGATTATCGCCGAAATTCAAGCAGTAACAGCAAAGCATCAAGGTGGTTTTTTAAGAAATCGCACTGTACCAATTCATGCTTCAATCAATAGTCAATCATCAAAAAATTAATGACTAATATAGCGGTTCTCAAGAAAGTGAGGTATGCCCAATGCCCAATGCCCAATGCCCAATGCCCAATGCCCAATGCCCAATGCCCAATGCCCAATGCCCAATGCCAGATAGTACCTCATGTTACTGAGAAAGGCTATACGAGTATGCTCTTAATAATCAAAAATTCAAAACTTGGGTATGGTATTTAAAATTGGTCTAATTATTCTCGCTGCTGGATCTGCAACCCGCATGGGAAGACCAAAACAATTACTTTCTTATCAAGGACGCAGCCTGATACTCCATGCGGTTGAAGTTGCCTTAGCTTCTCTTTGTCAACCTATCATAGTAGTCCTGGGAGCTTATGCAGAACAAATTAAACCGGAACTAATGCCAAAGGCTGTGCAAGTTGTAGAGAACTCCCAATGGCAAGAGGGAATGTCTTCTTCTATTCGCGCTGGTATTAGTATGCTACTGAAAACTAACTCTAAACTTGATGCAGTTATCATCTCACTTGCAGATCAGCCGCTAGTTTCTCCCCAGATTTTCAATCAATTGATTCAGTCTTATCAAGAAGCGCAAAAAGTAATTGTTGCCTCAAAGTATAACGAAACTACAGGCGTACCTGCCCTGTTTAGCAATGCCTTATTTCCAGAACTGATGCAGCTTGAAGGAGATAAAGGTGCAAAGGCGTTAATCCAAAAATATATAGATACAGGATTGATTCTGCTAATACCAGAAGCTGCAATTGATATTGATACCCCGGACGATTACAAGCAGTTGCTATTAAATAATTTTAAAGAGTGAAGAGATTATGAAAACTAACGATCGCCAAATTTACCAACAAGTAATTTTGACACACGCCAGAAAACCGCAAAACAAAGGAAAAACTAACCCAGTACACCGTCAACACCGAGGAGAAAACCCCTTTTGCGGTGATGTGGTTGATTTAACGCTGCTATTAGATGAAGCAGAAAGTAAAATTGCAGATATTAAATTTGAAGGTGCAGGTTGTGCTTTGTGCCTTGCTTCTGCTGACTTAATGGCGATCGCTATCAAAGGTAAAACTATTTCACAGGTGCTTTTAATGGTAGAACAGTTCCGCGAGATGGCAGCGGGAAATACTCAGTTTGAGCCTCCGTTGGAGAAACTCAATATCATGCAAGGTGTTTCCCAATATCCGATGCGGGTTAAGTGTGCAACTTTGGCTTGGCATACCCTCAAAGCGGCGCTGAGTTCGGTTGAAACTAGGAATGAACAGGTATAGTCACATCCAGCAGAGGCACCTCCAATGGACTCACGTCGATCGCTTTTACATTGGCACCCCTTTGTGGTGAGGGATCGGCAGCCTCAACCATGACTGAACCGACCAGTGTGGGGTCGAGATCGAGGCGAAGGCTAAGGTACGGTTGCGCTTTGGACCCTTCAAGAATTTGGCTGACAATCGGCAGTTCGATCGTAGCAAGCAGATAAGGCATCGGGTCGTACTGAAGCGCGATCGCGCTGCCCAGAAGGACTTTTTTGCTGCCCTCAGCAATGACACAAAAGGCAGGAATAGAGACACTATGAATGGATTCTGACGGTGAGGAGGAGCGATTGAAGTGCAATCCCTTCAGCGGCTCAATCGTCCCATCATGACGAATCGCCTGTGCAATCCGCTGAGTCAGTTCGTCTCTGTGGGCTTGCGCTCTATCTGCCTCGCGAAGAGCCTGCTGGTCGTTCATTAACGACCTAGCGGACTTTTAAGTCGTTTTGGCAGCGTTAATTTCTAAGTTTGCAGGATTGTACAACAATCTTAGACGATCGTTCTATTGCTTGCCCTTGAGGATTCTTAGAATGAGGCTAAAGCAATGAAAAACGATTCCGGCGAATTGTAAGCGTCTGGATTTCTCTTCAAGAGAAAACTCAAATTTGTTTGGTTAAGCTTTCTCACGATCGCACCAGAAGCATCCTCCAATACACGGCAGGCATCGGTCGCTGTGGGAAAGCTTTGCATGACTAAGCACAAACATGGAGGAACAGAAATGAAACGGCTCACGATAGGTGTCATGACATTTTCCTTATTGGCTTTGGGGTTTGCACAGGCAGGTCATACACAAGTCTCATCTGGCGATCGCCCACAGACCGTAGAAATTACGCGGAACGGTTCGCAGCCTTCCACTGAAGGATCTGCCGAATATTTCACGGGTTCTGTACGCATCAATCCTCTTTTTCCGGTGCACGAACCGTCACGCGCATCTGGCGCAAGTGTCTCCTTCGAGCCAGGTGCCCGAACCGCATGGCACACCCATCCCTTGGGGCAGACCCTGATTGTGACGGCTGGAGTTGGCTGGGTTCAGCAGTGGGGTGGTCAAATTCAGGAGATTAGACCTGGCGATGTCGTCTGGATTCCACCAGGTGTGAAACACTGGCACGGAGCTACAGCCACTACAGCCATGACTCATACTGCCATTCACGAGGCGCTCAACGGTAGCCCTGTGGACTGGATGGAACAGGTCAGCGACGAGCAATATAAAGCAAGATCCTAATGCTTTTGAGAAGGTTCTCCACCAAGGGGAAAAACTGCCACAAGAGCATCGTGATTGGGGTTCTCGCTTTAGCAATGTCCCTGAGTTACTCAGCCTGCCGTGCCGATAACAGGATGCCTAGCAGCGCCCCGTCAGAAATGCCAACTGAACTATCAACCGAGCAGCCAAACAGGATGAAGATAAACATCAAGGTCGGAAACAAAGTCATTACAGCTACGTTGATTGACAGCAAAACCACTCAGGATTTTATTTCCCTGTTGCCATTAACGCTGACGCTGGAAGACCACGCGAACACCGAAAAAATTAGTAATTTGCCAAGACGATTATCTACACAAGATGCCCCTCCAGGCAGTGATCCTGCGGTTGGAGATATTGCTTATTACGCTCCCTGGGGGAATTTGGCCATGTATTACAACGATTTTGGATACTCAAACGGGCTGGTTATTCTCGGAAAAATTGACGGTGACATCGAGACATTGAATGTGCCTGGTTCTGTAGAAGTGACGATCGAGCTGCGATCGCAATAAAGAGGGTACGGAAATGAAACGGCTTGCGACGGCGATCGAACCGAAGCGAACCTGCTAGATAAACCCACACTTATCGAGAACTGAATGAAATACCGCATTCTAATACCAACCCTCTTGATGAGTGCAATCTGTACAGCGGCGGCAAGCGATCGCAGCGGCGGCCCAGCAGCGCTATGCGGAGTTCACGGGCGGCGAAACCCAATACACAAGCGGGACTGTGCATCAACTGAATAAGAACTCCACCGCCATTGAGCGTGAGTTCTATGACTTCTACCCCACTCCCCGGGACGAATACACCCCCAAAGGTTCGTCGCCGAAACTTACAACCCACCCGACACTTACCAGCAACGTCAAATTCCTGAACTTTTACCCGTTCAATGACATCGAGACGATTTCGCCTCGTCCCATGCTGTTCATCGCGGGTGACAATGCACATTCTAGGGAGTTCAGCGAAGATGCCTATCAACGCGCCGCCGAACCAAAGGAACTCTACATCGTTGCGAACGCTGGCCATGTCGATTTGTACGACCGGGTGAACCTTATCCCGTGGGACAAGCTTGCGTCCTTTTTCAATCAGCACCTCAGTCGGTAAGCGAAAAACTGTCGTTTTAATACAGGAGAAAATATGGTATCCAATTTGAATGGAAACTTCACAGATAAGGTGGCTTTTGTCACCGGAGCAGCAAGCGGCATTGGTCGCGAGGCGGCACTGGCGTTTGCCCGTGAAGGCGCTAAGGTCGTAGCTGCTGACATTTCAGAACAGGGCAATCAAGAAACGGTACGCCTGATCGAAGACCAGGGCGGACAGGCGATCGCAGTTAAGTGCGACGTGACGCAAGCCGAGGACGTGAAAGCGGCTCTGGACAAGACCGTTGAGGCTTTCGGGCGGCTGGACTTCGCCTTCAACAACGCGGGCATCGAGCCGAGGAATCCAGCTCCGACCGCAGAGTACGAGGAAGAAGAGTGGAACCGGATCATCGACATCAACCTGCGCGGCGTTTTCCTGTGTATGAAGCACGAGATCCCGCTGATCCTTAAACAGGGTGGTGGCGCGATCGTCAATACCTCATCGGGGGCAGGAATCATCGGCATCAAGGGCAGCCCCGCATACACTGCCGCGAAACATGGCGTAATTGGTCTCACCAAGGCGGCAGCCCTCGACTACGCCGCCCAGAATATCCGCGTCAATGCCGTCTGTCCCGGCTACATCGACACCCCGATGATGGGTCGCTTCACTGGCGGCACGGACGAAGGGCGAGCGCAGGTAATTGCGGAGGAGCCGATTGGACGGATGGGCAAGCCTGATGAGATCGCTGCGGCAGTTGTTTGGCTGTGTTCGGACGCGGCTGCTTTCATGGTTGGACACGCTATGGTCATCGACGGTGGACAAACGGTGCAGTAATCGTCGCCAACCTAATCAAACCTTAACCGCACGACAAAAAAGCACGATCGCCATCGCCACTGCCGTTAACGGCGATGACTCATATCGCCCCGCAGGCGGTAGGCGACATTAGCGACGAACAGTACCATATACCAAACGTAAACAGCTAGGAGCATTGATTCATGTACAACACGAAAGCTTATTCCGCAGCCAGTGCAACGTCACCGCTAGCCTCCGACACGATCGCGCGGCGCAACCCAACCGAACACGATGTGCAGATCGAAATCCTCTTCTGCGGCATCTGTCACTCTGACGTGCATTCAGTGCGGGACGAGTGGAGCGATTTCATGTCCACGACCTACCCGATCGTTCCCGGTCATGAGATCGTCGGACGGGTCACTCAAGTTGGTTCAGCAGTGACGAAGTTCAAGTCCGGCGATCTAGCGGGAGTCGGCTGTATGGTCGATTCGGATGGTCACTGTCCCAATTGCAAGGCTGGCTTTGAGCAGTTTTGCCAAAATGTGAGCTTCACCTACAACTCCCCAGACAAGCACAAGACTGCTCCAGTCACCTATGGTGGCTATTCCGATAGCATTGTTGTTGATGAACGCTTCGTGCTGCGCGTTCCCCCAAACCTCGATTTGGCTGGAGTTGCGCCGCTCCTGTGTGCAGGCATTACCACCTATTCGCCACTCCGTCATTGGGGAGTCACAGAGGGTAAGAAAGTAGGTGTGGTCGGTCTGGGCGGATTGGGGCACATGGGCGTGAAGCTTGCTCATGCAATGGGAGCACACGTCGTTGTCTTTACCACGTCCCCCGACAAGAAAGAAGACGCACTCCGCCTGGGTGCCGATGAAGTTGTTGTTTCCCGCAATGCTGACGAGATGCAAAAGCACGCTGGTAGCTTCGATTTTATCCTCGATACCGTCGCCGCCAAGCACGACATTAATGCTTATCTCAACCTGCTCCGACTCGACGGTAACATCACTCTGGTTGGTGCGCCTGAAAAGCCTCTAGATGTCGCGGCATTTAGTCTGATTATGGGTCGCCGCAGTCTTTCTGGCTCTATGATCGGCGGCATCGCCGAAACTCAAGAGATGCTCGACTTTTGCGGTGAACACAATATCACCGCCGATGTCGAAGTTATCCCGATCCAGAAGGTCAACGACGCATACGAAAGACTGCTCAAGTCCGATGTGAAGTACCGCTTTGTAATTGATATGGCTTCTCTTAAATCTGAATAACTGAGTTGGGACGGTGGAGCCTCGAAGGAGTCGTCATGCAGAAGCGCAAACTTGGTAACAGCAACTATTCGCAGAGGAGGTGAGTGTGGATACCACACGCTTGGAGGCATTTAGCGACGGTGTTTTTGCGATCGCCATCACCCTGCTGGTACTCGAAATCAAAGTGCCGCCACCCGATACGGCGCTCGGGGCAGAACTCCTCCAGCTCTGGCCGTCCTACCTCGCCTACGCAGTGAGCTTCCTGGTGATCGGCGCAATCTGGATCAACCACCACCCCATGTTCAAACACATCGTCCGCGTGGACGGAACGCTGTTGCTGCTTAACGTCCTCCACCTGATGCCGATTGCCTTCCTGCCGTTTCCAACCGCTGTACTTGCAGAAGCGTTCCACCGGGGAATGGACGAGTCGGTTGCCGGTGGTTTCTACGGTGGCATCTTGACCCTGATTGGTATCTTCGTCAACGTCATGTGGCGGTATGCGGCTCACGAGTATCGGCTGATCGATACGCGCCTCACAGCGAAAAAAGTACGGAAGATCAGACGTTTATTCCTTGTCGGACCGATCGTTTATGCGATCGCTACCGTAGTCGCGCTGGTCGTGCCCTGGCTGGCAGTGTTGATCTTCATCCTCCTCAACCTCTTCTATCTCTGGCCTCGCTGGGGTCATAAGACCGCCCTGTCTCGCATCAATGACCCTACGGCGAGCAGAGATCGCAGCGAAAACGACTGACAACGACCAGAGCGATGGACGGCGAACACTATCAATTCCACATTAACGGAGAAAAACAATGCAAACGCGCAAACTTGGAAACAGCAATCTGGAAGTCTCAGCGATCGGGCTCGGCTGCATGGGAATGAGCTTTTCTTATGGTCCGCCCAAAGACAAACAGGAGATGACTGCTCTTCTGGGGGCTGCGGTCGATCGCGGTATTACATTCTTTGACACTGCCGAAGTCTACGGCCCTTACTTGAACGAAGAACTGGTGGGTGAAGCCCTCGCTCCCTTCCGCGATCGAGTGGTCATTGCCACCAAATTTGGGTTTGACATCAGTCCCAATTCCGATCCTCGCGGCATGAAAGGTTCACCCGGGCTCAATAGCCGACCGGAGCATATCAAGGAAGCCGTGGAGGGATCGCTCAAGCGGCTCAAAGTTGAGGCGATCGACCTACTGTATCAGCACCGGGTTGACCCAAACGTGCCGATCGAAGACGTGGCCGGAGCAGTCAAGGAACTGATTCAGGAAGGTAAAGTGAAGCATTTCGGGCTTTCTGAAGCGGGAGTGCAAACGATTCGCCGCGCCCATGCCGTTGTGCCAGTCACGGCTCTTCAGAGCGAATACTCGCGCTCGGTGGAGAAAGCCTGAAGCGGAAGTGATACCGACCCTTGAGGAACTTGGCATCGGACTTGTCCCGTACAGCCCGTTGGGGAAAGGCTTCCTCACGGGCAAGATCGACGAAAACACGACCTTTGACAGCTCCGACTTCCGCAGCACTCTGCCTCGCTTCACACCGGATGCACTCAAGGCGAATCAAGCCCTGATCGATCTGCTTGGCAGTATTGCAGAACAGAAGCAGGCGACCCCGGCTCAGATCGCGATCGCTTGGCTGTTAGCTCAAAAGCCGTGGATTGTTCCGATTCCAGGCACCACGAAGCTGCATCGCTTGGATGAAAATATTGGAGCTATCTCCATTGAACTCACATCTGACGATTTGCATGACATTGATAACGCTGCTTCCAAGATCGCAGTGCAAGGCGATCGATATCCCGAAAAGCTAGAGCAAATGACGGGCCGCTGAGTCTAGTTTTAGTCTTTGGGTCTGGCATAACTGCTCCTTAAACCAGACCCAACTCATGATGACTTGCTATAACTGTCTTTGCTCGAGTATGTCTCATAAACAACAAAACCAAAAATCAGAATAGCTAAGACAATGCTGATCCGCCCTGTACCAAAGCCTACTCCACCACTATCCTGAGATTTACCGATCCAATCTGCGAATGAAGCGCCCAATGGTCTAGTCAGGATATATGCGAGCCAAAAAGCCCCGACCTCATTAAGTCCTGAGCGCCAGTATGCGAACGCTGGTAAAGCAAATAACAAGGCAAACAGTAAACCTGATGTGAAGTTCCCCAAACCCCAAGTTGATGCTGTCATATCACCTGCAGCTGTGCCAAGCGCAAATGTAGCCATAACGGTTGCCCAGTAAAATAACTCGCGCCGAAGTGTGTAAATATGATTAATAGATAAAGTCTTTTCGCTCATATACCAAACTGCAAAAATAATACTCAGTACGACGGAAAATCCTACAGTCGATAGGAGATACGAAACCCCTAATACAACATGGATAGCATCAGCAGCCATTGTTCCGAATATAGCGACCATAATAATAGCTAACCAATAGACCCAGGGAATATATTTCCGTACTGAAAACTGTATTAGTAAAGCAATCACTAATCCAATTCCCCCCAGAGCGACCGCAAAAATTGGGTTCATGTGATGGGCTAGGTAATCTGAAGTTGTTTCGCCCATTCCCGTAGTCAGCAACTTGATAATCCAGAAAAAAATGGTAACTTCTGGCAGCTTTTTTATCTGGCGATGCGGTGCAGATTGTTCTGTATAGTTTGTTTTGGGATTCATATCTGGGTGGATTTTAGTTGAAGCTTTACTCAATATATCAATATATAATTGATAGATTAATTTTACGTTTTAATTTTCGACTGGTCCAGCTTTTGAGACGTGAAAATATGATTCCCATATTGACGCGAACGTGCCGATCGAAGACGTGACAGGAGCAGTGAAGGGACTGATTGAGGAAGGTAAGGTTAAGCACTTTGGACTCTCTGAAGCCGGAGTGCAAACGATCCGTCGCGCACACGCAGTTGTGCCGGTGACTGCACTCCAGAGCGAATACTCGCGCTCGGTGGAGAAAGCCGGAAGCGGAAGTGATACCAACCCTGGAGGAACTCGGAATCGGCTTTGTCGCGTACAGCCCGCTGGGTAAGGGCTTTCTCACTGGCAAAATCGACGAAAACGCGACCTTCGACAGTTCCGATTTCCGCAGCACCCTGCCTCGCTTCACACCGGAGGCTCTCAAAGCGAATCAAGCCTTGATTGATTTGCTTGGTAGGATCGGACAACAGAAGCAGGCGACACCTGCTCAGATCGCGATCGCCTGGCTGCTGGCCCAGAAGCCGTGGATTGTTCCAATCCCAGCCACCACGAAGCTGCATCGCTTGGACGAAAACATCGGGGCAGTCTCCGTCGAACTCGCGCCTGCGGATCTGCGTGACATCGATGATGCCGCCGCCAAAATCACAGTACAAGGGGCGAGATACCCCGAAAAGTTAGAGCTTTTGACGGGTCGCTGAGCGGCGAAGAAGAGAAAAAGTGATATTTTGGTAGTTAAAACGGAATTTCTTCCTCTTCATCTTCCCCAGTCTTAGCCGTCATCCGCCAACTGGTAATATACTCAATTTGCACATCAATTTTGTTAATAGCTTCCCCTAACCGCTTTTGGATGTATTGAGTCAGCGTCACCATAAAATCTAACTCAACTCCCACAGATAGCGCAAGTTTTGCCAATTTAGCAAAATCTACCTTCAAAATCGAGGAACTGGATAACTTAAAATGGGGAGTATTTTCCTGATTTTGCACCAACATTGCTTTTTTAATGCGCTCTTTCAGATGCTCAACTTCAGAATCCAGCAACTTCCATTCGGGCAAAATTTCTTTGTACCTTTCCCCCAATGCAGTTAAATCCTCACTCTCCGGTTCTGGCGCAACTTTCTTAGTAGATTTTCGCCGCTGCTGTACATTAGAATTCAACCGCCAACTAGCAATATCCTCCACTTCCAAAGATGGATGATCGAGGAGTTTGCCTAACTGTTTTTTAATTTCTTTCGTCAGTGTCACCGGAAAATTTAACTCAATTCCCTCAGTTTGCGTCAGTCTTGCCAGGGTGAGAAAATCTACTTTCATAGCTGTCGAACTGGAAAGCTCAAAATAAGAACTGTCTTTGAGCTTTTGGGCCAGCATCCCTGCTTTAATGCGTTCTTTAACTTCAGCGATTTCTGAGTCTAGTGGCTTCCACCTAGATTCTATTTCCTGATATTTTTCGCCCAATGCTGTCAAGTTTTCCGTTGCGGGTTCGGGGTAACATTGGGCAAGGATATCTACCAGGCGGCGATGCACTCCAGCTAAATAAACCGCGTCCATCTTGGCATATTCTAGCTGCTTCTCGGTCAGGGGGCGCTTTGCCCAATCGCCGCTTTGTTCTGTTTTATCTACATAAGCAATGTCGCAAAGTGTTTGTATTAAAGTTTTGAGTTGTCGATTAGGTAATGGCAGAATGTAAGTGGGAATCTTTCTGGCCATTTTTAATGTGCAAGTGACATTTTGAGCGTCGTCATTGCCCAGAAATCTGATGTCATAACTGGCGTTGTGCAAAACTTTTTCAATATCTGGATTGACCATGATTTGGTTGATAAAATCTTTGGCCAATTCAGGTTTATCCAAGACATCTAATATAAAAGTGCCATCTCCACTCGAATCTGTGGAGTCAGCTAACACCTGAATCAGAGATAATCTGGGGTTGGATTTATAGTCTGCTATTTCTGTGTCAACCCACAGGATTTTAGATCGGGCAAATTTAGTGATGAGTGCTTTGATGTCGTTTTCTGCTGTTAAATAAGGCATTTTTACAGACTTTTGCTATTAACTTTTTGATTCTCTTATGCTATGGCAATTATGAGATTGATTGTCAACGATCGCATTAAGGACACGGCAATGCCGTGTCCCTAGAGATATTTTTTCATAATTAGTATTAAATGTTGACCAGTCTTGGAGGCAGAAAGCGGAAATAGACGATCGCATTTTTACCCTTCAGCAGTAAGGTACGCAGGGCGTACCTTACAAACTATTAACCTATGACTATTCTGCCACTTCCTCAGATTCCGATTCTTCGGCCGATTCTTCACCAGCAGGCGGCACTAAAGCCACAGCTACGATCGAATCATCCTCATCCAACCGCTGCACCCGCACGCCCGTTGCAGTTCGCGATTGCGTGGAAATTGCACTCACAGCCTGACGGATAATAATACCTCGGTTGGTAATGATCATCAACTCGTCATCTTCGTTGACAATTCGCAGCGCAGCTACGTAATCTTTAGCCTTTTTAGACTTGAACTTAGTAGCCGTCAATCCTTTGCCAGCCCGTCTTTGTAGGCGGAATTGAGAAACTGGAACCCGCTTGCCATAGCCGTTGGTGGTGATTACCAACACTGAAGGAACGTCGCTGCTACTTTTGGTAATTCCTTCGGCTTCTTCGCCTTCAATTTCCTCGGATTGCAGTTCTAATTCTTCATCTTCCAATTCCGCATCTTCAGTTTCTAGGTCAGTAATTTCTGCTACTTCAAATTCCGAATCTTCAGTTTCTAACTGAGCAATATTAGCTCCCTCGAATTCCGAATCTTCAGTTTCCAATTCAGCAATCTCGGCAACAATTGAACTGGGCAATATGTCCATGCTGATCAACTCATCGCCCGATCGCAATTTCATTGATTTTACACCCCGCGTCGCGCGGCCGACAGGGCGCAACTGTTCGTGATTGGTGCGGAAATGAATTGCCATGCCTTGGCGCGTACCGATGATGATGCTGTCACCAACTTTTGCTCTCCGCACCCAGCGCAGTTGGTCGCCTTCTTCTAGAGAAATGGCGATTAATCCATTAGTGCGGATGTTGCCAAAAGCTGAAAGTGCGGTTTTTTTGATGTAGCCGCCGCGAGTCAACATTACCAAGTATTCTTCGCTGGTAAATTCTGTGACTGACACCATAGAAGTGATTTTTTCTTCTATAGGAATCGGCAGCAGTTGCACCACGGGAGTGCCGCGGGCAGTGCGGGAACAGATGGGAATTTGATAAGCTTTGACAGAGTAAACTACGCCCCTGTCGCTGAAGAACAAAACGCTGTCATGATCGCAGCAGGAAAGGAAATGTTCTACTCCGTCGTCTTCTTTCATTTTCGCGCCTGCTTTGCCGCGAGTAGCGCGACTTTGGGCCTCGAAAGTGCTGACAGGCATCCGCTTGATGTAGCCTTGCTCTGTGATCAGAATAATTGCTTGTTCGTTGGCAATTAAATCTCTTTCATCGATTTCTCCTTCGGCGTGTTCGATGACACTGCGCCTAGGAGTGGCGATTTTGGTTTGGATTTCGACTGCTTCAAATTCGGCGATTTCTAAGATGCGTTCCCGGCGCGCTAAGATATCTTCCAAATCTTCGATTTTAGCTCGCAGTTCTTCGTGTTCTTGCTGAATTTTTTGTGCTTCTAATGCTGTCAAGCGCCTGAGCTGCATTTGCAGAATTGCGTCTGATTGCTGTTCTGAAAGACCGTAATTATCCATCAATTCTTGTTTCGCTGCTGCGGAGTCGGCAGCGGCGCGAATTAGGTGAATAATTGCATCTAAGTTGTCTAGGGCAATTAATAAGCCTTGCAGAAGGTGGTCGCGTTCTTCTGCTTTGCGAAGCTCATATTGAGTCCGGCGAGTAATTGTCTCAATGCGGAAATCTAGGAAGACATTGAGGAATTGGGAGAGCGTAAGTAGTTGGGGTTCCCCATTTACTAGCGCTAACATATTGGCTCCAAAGTTGGCTTGGAGGGGTGTTTGTTTGTAGAGGTTGTTGAGGACGACGCGGGGATAGGCGTCGCGCTTGAGTTCGATCACGATCCGCATTCCGTCTCTATCGCTTTCGTCGCGAATGTCGGAAATTCCATCTAATCTTTTGTCGTTGACAAGTTCGGCAATTTTCTCAATTAGCGCTGCCTTGTTTGTTTGGTAAGGCAATTCGGTGATAATAATTGCTTCTTTGTCGGGGCGACCGGGATGTTCGATGGTTTCAATGCCAGCGACTCCGCGCATTGTAATCGAACCGCGACCTGTGGTGTAAGCATCGCGAATGCCGGATCTCCCCAGAATTTGTCCTCCGGTGGGAAAGTCCGGGCCGGGGATGTACTGCATCAATTCCAGGTCGGTAATTGCTGGATTGTGGATTAGTGCTACTAAACCGTCAATTATTTCGCCTAAATTGTGCGGCGGAATGTTGGTTGCCATCCCTACAGCAATCCCGGAGGAACCGTTGAGCAAAATTTGGGGGATGCGTGCCGGGAGTACGAGGGGTTCTTGCTGGGAACCGTCGAAGTTGTCGCCGAAATCAACTGTTTCGGAGTCGATGTCGCGCAGCATGGAGTCGCTAGTCAAAGCTGTGAGGCGACATTCGGTGTACCGCATGGCAGCGGGCGGGTCGTTGTCAACGGAGCCGAAGTTGCCGTGACCGTTGATCAGGCGTTCCCGCATGGAGAAATCCTGAGCCATCCGCACCAGGGCGTCGTAAACCGCTGTATCTCCGTGCGGGTGATACTTGCCCAGCACCTCCCCCACGACGCGGGCGCATTTGCGGAAAGGTCGATCGGGAGTCAAGCCCAATTCGTTCATGGCGTAGAGAATGCGTCGGTGAACGGGCTTGAGACCGTCCCTGGCATCTGGTAGCGCCCGACCGACAATTACGCTCATGGCGTATTCCAAGTACGATCGGGACATCTCATTACCCAGATCCGTCGGGATTATCCGCGACTCAGAGGTGCTCATAGGTTGAAAAACTCCGTTAAAAATTTAAATTTGACGGCTATAAATCTCAAAAATGCGATAAAATCGGTTTGGATTCAGTAGAGCTGCCAAATATTGCAAATTACTCCTGAAATTATATCACAATTTGCCTTTGACTTTATGGGAAAGTTGCCAGAAAAATTAAGGGACGAAACAAGGACAATTGATACTTTGTCAGTTGGTGATTTGGTCAGCGGTTGGCAAAAGCTAGAAAGGTTTTTTTAGGCGGTCGGGTTTCATGCTTTGGTGAGTTTTTTTGAGGGCTATATAAAAAATTAAAATGGTGGCCCGATCGCAATTTTAATTTCACAAAACCGAAGGCCTTCTTAAAGAAAACTAAAAATCTAAAATCTAAAATCTAAAATCTAAAATCAGCCGATGCTACCCGTCATCTACTCCGAAGATTTCTTGCTGCACAAGACTGGAATGCTTCACCCAGAGCGACCAGAACGTTTAACGGCGATCGTCAACGCTCTGAAAGCTGCTCCTTGGGCGGCTCAAATTGAGTGGCAATTGCCCACCCCAGTGGCGCAGCGCGAAAAAGCACTGTTCTCGGCTATCAAAAAAGTTCACTCGCAAAGATACATCAAAGAAGTCGAACATTTGGCTCATCGGGGAGGCGGCTACCTCGACGGTGATACGCCGATTTCTGCAGAAAGTTACGACGTAGCGCTGCTAGCGGCGAGTGCTTGGCTCGATGGGGTCGATCGAGTGGTGGCTGCGGGGGAACCGGCTTTTGTGCTGGCCAGGCCGCCGGGACACCACGCCGAAAACGCCCGCGCGATGGGTTTTTGCTTGTTTTCCAATGCTGCGATCGCTGCTCGCTACGCCTTGGAACAGCCGGGAATCAACCGCGTCGCCGTCCTCGACTGGGACGTGCACCACGGCAACGGCACTCAATCTTTGGTGGAACACTGCCGCCAAATTGCCTACTGTTCCCTGCACCAATCTCCGTGCTATCCGGGAACGGGAGATGCCGAGGAGCGCGGTTCCTACGACAACGTGCTGAACATTCCCCTCTATCCGGGCGGCGGCATAGCTGAATACCTGAGCGCCTTTGAATCTCTTGTCGTGCCTTTTTTGTCCAAATTTGAACCGGATTTGTTGATTGTCAGCGCTGGTTATGACGCTACTGCGTCCGATCCGCTGGCGAGCATGACTCTGATGCCGTCAGATTTCGGTACTTTCACCGGATACTGCCTGCAACTCACCCGCCGCATCGCCTTTGGATTGGAGGGGGGTTACGCGCTAAAAGATTTGGCCGAGTCGGTTGTGGCGACTATTGACCGATGCCTCAATTAGCTGGAAAATTGGCATAGGGAAAAATAAGGTTGAGAAGCGGTGAGGACGGGATGGAGAGCTTTTGAGGGCGATCCTCCTTGATGGTCTTTTTCCCTCGGACTTCTGACTCCTTCCTCCTGACTTCAGTGACAACCATCACAAATTGAATAGATCCAAGTCACTGGGCATCAAAGTCTTGGTCACAGATTTTTAACCAAAAAATCACACTGTGCCAATGTTTTCGATCGCCTTTGAAGTCACTTCCAGAGTGCATAATACAAATACAACAAGCCTGTTAAAATTTTATCTGTCTCAATCAACTAGGAGGTTTATCATGTCAGTATCCCAAATGACACTCGAAGAGTTATTTGGTCAGGTCATGTTCTCCAGCGTCGTGACTCGCCACGACCGGAGACAGCTCAGATCTGCACTCTTAGAAAGAACACTGAATGAAGATGAGTATGCCATCATCAACCGACTGCTGTACAACGTGCGTCGCGGTTGGGTAAAAATTGTCGATTAAAGACATGGCAACGGCTCCCTGTAGGGGAGTTAAGACAATTGGTAATGACTGATAAATATCGGGGTTGAGAGCACGGAAATACTGTTACATTTTCTTCTGTGGAACTCATTACAAGTATAACTTGCCACTTAGGGAAGTTTTTTGTGTTTCATACTTGGTTCGAGACTGTGATGTATTTGACCAGAGTGTTAATTATCATCAAAATCTCGCTACATATCAGCCTATAGGTAGAGATAATTATAAAATGACAGGTATCGGGTGCATCTCTACTTGTTGAAAACTTGTGAGTTTTGAGTTGTTAACTGAAAAGTTATATTTAACTCAAAACTCATAATTTTTTGGCGTTGAGAGGGGAGATTCGAGAGTGGGAAAAGTGATGAATATCAGGGTTAAAAACCGCTATAAAGTTAATATTTCTTAAACTAATATTAAGAATCAAAACTACAAGCAGTTTCCGGTTGAGGAGGAGTGTGCGATCGTTACAAGCACAGCGAGTCGCATTGGTCGATCGACCATTCCGGCAATTTGAGCCCGGAAGTGTCAAAATATTAACAACCAGTTCATCCCCAAAATATATGGCTCCCGCCGTTTTAATTGAAAATCTTCAGAAACGCTACGGCACTGTAGAAGCCGTTAAAGATGTTTCCTTCAAGGTAGAACCGGGGGAAATATTTGGTTTGCTAGGCCCCAACGGTGCAGGCAAAACCACAACCCTGCGGGTACTTTGTACTTTGAGCGCGCCCGATAGCGGACGCATTGAAGTGTCTGGCATTTCTGCTGTCAGTCAGCCGAGAATGGCCAGACAAAAACTCGGCTACGTCGCCCAAGAAGTTGCTCTCGATAAGGTGCTGACGGGGCGGGAACTCCTGCAACTGCAAGCAGCGCTTTACCATTTGCCGCGCCCTAGGATTAAAGGGCGGATTGACGAAATGGTGAAACTCCTCGGTTTGGAGGAGTGGGAAAATAAAAAGACGGGCACTTATTCCGGCGGTATCCGCAAACGCCTCGACTTAGCTGCTGGGTTGCTGCACCAGCCCGATGTTTTGGTGTTAGACGAACCGACTGTGGGGCTCGATATTGAAAGTCGGGTGGTGGTGTGGGATTTCCTGCGCCGGTTGCGGGAGGAAGGTACGACGGTGTTGATTACCAGCCATTATCTCGAAGAAGTGGATGCTTTGGCCGATCGCGTGGCGATTATTGACAAGGGTACGGTGATTGCTGAGGGCACGCCAGAAGAGTTGAAAAATCGGGTTGGGGGCGATCGGGTGACTTTGCGGATTCGCGAGTTTTCGCCGATCGAAGAAGCCGAAAAAGCTAAAAATCTGATGCAATCGCTGCCTTTTGTGCAGGAAGTAATTGTCAACGCGGCTCAAGGAAATTCTCTCAATTTAGTAGTAACACCGCAAAGCGATGCGCTGGTGACTATTCAGCAAGCTTTGAAAAATGCGGGACTTCCTACTTTTGGGATTGCTCAATCTCGGCCGAGTTTGGATGATGTGTATTTGGCTGCGACTGGTAAGACGCTGTTGGATGCCGAGTTGGCTGCTGCTAGCAACCGCGATTTGAAGGCGGAGCAAAAACAGGCGATGCGATCGTAATTTGAAGGAAGAGGGAAGTTCGGCAGCGGATGTAACGGATATAAGGAAGAGGGAAGAAGGAAGAGAAAACCTTCTTCCTTCTGCTATATAATCTTAAGAGGAGAGTGCTGGGGGGGGTGACAAAGAGGTCTACGAGATAGACTGTATAAGGGTTGCGGTCCGCATACCTTGTTGATTAAAGCGGCGTTTAGAAGGAGTTAACTGGCGTTTACTGTTCTACCTCGTCAGAATATTGCTCTAGATAATTGACCCACTTTTCTACATCTAAACCAACACCAAATGTACTCCGTCTTCGGTATATTTTTTTAGGTTCTTTGCGGCGAGAGATATATTTTTCTACCTGCTTTTTCCTCATTTCAGTGCCTTGAAATATTCTCGAACTGTAGGCGAGGGTCATGAGCAAAATCATGTTAATAAGTCTGTTTCCTTTTAAGCTAGTTCCTTCAAAATCGTAGCCGACTCTTTTACGGTCTCGGAACATTTTTTCAATATTCATCCGCTGCTTATAAGCATTGATGGCTGCTGGTAACTCGCTGTAAATCTGTGAGAATAAACCATGCTTCATCCACATTCCATCTCCCGTAGTTCCTTTTCCACTTACAAGCAATATCAAATCAGGTTAGAGGTTCGTGTTTTGCTCACTCTTTCTCCGTGACAATATAAACAGGTTCCTGGTACTATTCATAATTCATCTAATCGTTGCCAAACTAAATGTTCCATTTCGTCGATACAAGGATTTTTTTTCCGTCTAAAAAAAAGATATACCCTTTTCCCTCAGCCAGTTTCCCAAATCGACATAACAAAATTCACGGTCTCCTAAAACGATGACTTTATATTGTGCAAATAATGGTAAAACGTAACTGCTCACCGCAACTGCATTGCGGTATCGCCAATGATGTCAGCGATAGGTATGCACTCCAGATAGGTGGTATT